>NZ_JBDNTS010000019.1:0-41330 GCF_047719775.1 Liquorilactobacillus sp. | reverse complement strand
TGATATTAACTGATTTTCACCAATTAATACCAGAACTAATCTTAGATTGTTTATTTATTCCGTATAAACGTGCGCCATAAGTCAAAATCCTCCGTCTAACTTCGATTTCCCGTATGGCACACTCCCCGCTTATTCATAACAAAACTATTATATACAATGTTTCAAATCTAATTTTTACTTAAAAACCAAGAACTACTGAATGGCTCATTTATTTTCATTCAAAAACTCTAAAGCAGCTTGGTAATCCGGCTCATTTGACTGTTCAACAATCAACTCGCGGTATGCTACTTCACCATTAGGATTGAGAATCCAGATACTACGGGCATCAATCTTTCCATCCTCTACGAAAATTCCTACTTTTTTCCCAAGAGAACCTTCTGAGTCCGAGAGTAATTTCATCTTTGCAACACCTTCAGCAGCACACCAATTTTGTTGTTGTTCACTAGTGTTAGTTGAAATAGTCAAAAAGTTAATATTTGGAAAATTATCTATATCTCCATTGAATTTTTTTGTCGAAAGACTGCACACACGGGTATTAATATCTGGAACAACACTGATTAGCGTATAGTTTCCGCTGAGATCTGCTTTTGTAACAGTCTCACCTTGTGTACTTCTTAATTCGAATTCTGGAAAACTACTTGCAATGCTTGTTGGTTCTCCATTAGTAGTTGCTGGTTTTTCATGTCTGGTTATCTTCATTTTGACCATTCCTTCCATAACTTAATTGTCTCAATTGTATGCTAGAAACTCCCTGATAGGCAAAATATTTGTTCTGCTAAAAATTACATTTATACAAAAAAATATCTCTACCCATCTTGTCTTATAAAACCGTTATATTTATACTTAGATTGCACTAAATAATTATCTTCTGAAGGGAGTCATTACTCATAAAAACAACTCGCAAATTATTTTATATCACTTTGGGTTCATTATTATATGCAATTTCAATAAATTATTTTCTTATTCCCACAAGATTGGGTGAGGGTGGAGTTACTGGCCTGACAACCATTGCTTTTTATACATTACAAATTCCTGCATACATAACGAATCTTGTTCTTAACAGCATCTTATTATTGATTGGATTGAAATATCTCAAGCGAAAAACAATTTTATTATCACTTTGGGCAATTATTTGGCTTTCTATTTTTCTAAAGCTTCCCGTTATCTATATTTATCATACACAACAAACTATTATTCCAACTATTGTCGGTGGTGCTTTAACCGGAATTTCTATGGGACTGATTTTAAACTCAGAAGGATCTATTGCAGGTAGTACTATTTTGGGAAGAATTCTTAATCAATATCTTGGAATACCTATAGGTTCAGCCACACTTTTCTTTGACTTGATTGTTGCGATTCCATCCGTATTCATTATCGGATTTGAAAATATGTTGCTAACAGTTCTTGAGCTATACATCTCTGCCAAAATAACAAACCTTGCTCTAGAAAGATTTGGTTCAAAAAAAGTAATTCAGATTATTTCATCTCACAACAATAGTATTGCCCAAGCTATCTCCGATTCACTAGGGCAAGGTGTCACTTTATTGCAAGCTACTGGCTTTTACAGTCAATCAGAAAAACCCATTATATATTTTATCTGTACTTCTAAAAGTCTTGTAAGAATTATCCCTCTCATAGCAGCCACTGACCCCTCTGCCCTAATCATCACTGAAAATGTTCGCAGTGTGCGTGCAGTTGACATATATCGTCTACTTTAGTTGTAATCTTATTGTAATAGTTTATCTTAGTAATTATAGTTCATATTATAATGTTCTTTTGCTATACTGTAATTATTCTTATATGTCAATATTGAAATTAAATTTTAAAAAAGAATTTATTTAAGGGGGGAATTTTTTGAAAAAACGTAGGGAACGAATTGCTCATCAAAAATATTTACAGCAAATCAAGCATATCAAAGGCATCAGCCGAACTGCTTCATACGTTGGAACGGGGTTTTTGCTTGGCTCAGCCGCTCTGCCAATTTTTAAAGTAAAAGCCAACACTACAACTTCTCAAAATGCTGTCACTTCTGCTGCTGGATCCATAAACACTGATGCATCAAGCAGCACTCTGACTTCGAATACAAGTTCTGCCAGTTCAACTAATTCAGTCGCTTCAAGCACTGAAAGTACATCTAGTTCTGCAGCAGAAAGCACTGCTAATTCAAGTAGTAGTGCTCAGAAGTCTTCCGTTGTATCTTCTAGCAGCTCAAGTTCGCAAGATTCTGCGGCCTCATCTTCTAGCAGTTCAGCTAATACGGCGATTTCATCTGCAAGTGCCATTACTTTAAATACGTCCTCTTTGACATCTGCTCCCGTAAAAGTATCTGCTTTTATCAATAGTATTGCTAGTGCGGCACAACAGGTTGCACAGCAGTATAATCTCTATGCATCTCTAATGATTGCGCAAGCTGCAACTGAAAGTGCTTGGGGTACTAGTTCTTTATCTACCAGAGCTCATAATCTCTTTGGTATTAAGTATTCTGGATCTGGCAGTTATATCACTATGAATACATCGGAATATTATAGTGGTACCTACCATACGGTTTCTGCCAAGTTTCAGTCATATAGCAGTTACAGTGACTCGTTAGTTGCATATGCAAAGCTAATATCTAATAATTTCAGCAATTCGACCAAAGCTAATGCAGCTTCAGTTTCAATTGCCGCATCTAACCTTGCCAAGGGTAAGTATGGTACATATGCAACTGACCCTACTTATGCTACGAAACTTTTGTCTATTATTAGCCAGTACAACTTAACAAAATACGATACTACTAATTCGAACAGTTCTAATACTAGTTCTTCTAATTCTTCATCAAGTTCTAGTAGCTCCAATGATAATAGCAGTTCCGGTTCCTCTACTTCAGACAGTTCGACCACCTCATATATCGTTAAGTCTGGTGATTCTCTCTGGGCTATTGCTAACAAGTACGGGATTTCTGTTGCTAACTTGAAAAGTTGGAATAGTCTTTCTTCAGACACTATCTACATTGGACAAGCTTTGAAAGTTTCAGCTTCTTCACAATCAAGCAGTAGCAGTTCTAGTTCAAGCAGTTCTAATTCAGATAATTCAAGTAGCTCTGCATCCTCTACTGCATCTACTTATACTGTTAAGTCTGGTGACTCGCTCTGGGCTATTGCTAACAAATATGGTGTTTCTGTTGCTAACTTGAAGAGCTGGAATAGTCTTTCGTCAAGCATCATCTATATTGGACAAGCTTTGAAAGTCTCTAATTCTTCACAGTCCAACAATAGCAGCTCTAGTTCAAGCAGTTCTAGCACGAATAATTCAAGTAATTCTACATCTTCTTCTACGTCTAATTATACTGTTAAGTCTGGTGACTCACTTTGGGCCATCGCTAACAAATATGGGATTTCTGTTGCTAACTTGAAGAGCTGGAATAGCCTTTCTTCAGACACTATCTACATCGGACAAGCTTTGAAGGTTTCAGCTCCTTCACAATCCAGCAGTAGTAGTTCTAGTTCAGGTACTTCGAATTCAGGAAATTCCTCGGCCTCCACAACAGCTAGTTACACTGTTAAGTCCGGCGACTCGCTCTGGGCTATCGCTAACAAATATGGTGTTTCTGTTGCTAACTTGAAGAGCTGGAATAGTCTTTCTTCAGACATTGTCTATATTGGACAAGCCTTAAAAGTTTCAAATACTGCTTCACAGTCCAGCAGTAACAGTTCTAGTTCGAACAACTCAAATAATTCAAATAAGTCGAGCTCAGAAACTTCCGCTACTTCGTCAACTTCTGCTTATACTGTTAAGTCTGGTGACTCACTCTGGGCTATCGCTAATAAGTATGGGCTCACAGTAACTAAGTTAAAAGAATTAAATTCTCTGAACACTAACACTATTTATATTGGACAAGCCTTAAAAGTCTCAAATACAGCCGCAACAACTAATAGCAGTTCTAGTTCATCTACTTCTGCAATGGAAAAAACTTATACAGTTAAATCTGGCGATTCCTTATGGCAGTTGGCTGTTAAATACAACACAACTGTTACACAAATCAAGTCCACGAATCACTTGAGTTCCGATACTATTTACGTTGGGCAATCATTAACAATAAAGTAACTGCTAAATACATGCGGGGCTGGGTCAAAGTTAAATTTAAACTTTGACCCAGCCCCGTTATTGATTTTCCATATAAACAAACATGTGCTATAAAATTGGTAAAATTTAATAATCTCTAACTCGTAACCTCCGCTTTCTTGAAGGCCTGCCTAATTTCAATCTGTTTTTCAACTTCAGCCAACATCTTACCCTTTGTTTCATCTGACCAGTTGTAGTAATTAGCCATTTCATCAATTATTCCTTTATAAACCAACTTCATGTGTTCAAATCCAAATAGCATTTGACTACTTCTACGTAAAAGATAATCAATTGGATGAACTACCATTTCATCTTCTAACCCATAATGCAGTTGAGCATAATCAAGCGGATCCAATTCTGTAGCTGCTTCCTTAGCTTCTGCTAAAAACTTGTAGACCTCATCAACATTTAGACCATAGCGATGAACTAGAGCTTCTGCTTGTGCTTCCTCTAAACCGTCATCAATACCTCGTTCAACTGCTTCTGGTAAGAACTCTTTAAATCCCTTACTTCCCTTATTATCTGCCCCTGACAATGGTAAGTTTTCTGTTTGTGTCTCTACATAGTGATAGTCGCCATATTCTTGTACAAAATCTTTAGCCAATTTATCAATAATCTTCTCTGCCATCTTGCGATATCCGGTTAACTTGCCCCCTGCAATTGAATATAGACCCGAATCCGAATGAAAAATTTCATCTTTACGCGAAATTTCGGAAGGACTCTTGCCTTCTTCTTGAATTAATGGTCTAACACCTGACCAAGCAGACTCAACATCTGCGAAAACCAGTGGCTCAATTGCAAACATCTGATTAACAGCACTCAAAATATAATGTACATCTTTACTTGTAATTGATGGCTCACTTGCATCTTTATCCCAACTAGTATCAGTTGTACCAAAATATGTCTTGCCTTCACGTGGAATGACAAACATCATCCTTTTATCATTGAACGGTGTATCAAAGAAAATCGCATTTTTAACTGGGAATTTTGCATTATCAACAACTAAATGAACACCCTTAGTAAGATGCAAATGCTTGCCTACATCGGAACCATCCATTTGTCTAATATTATCTACCCATGGTCCCGCTGCGTTAACAACACGTTTTGCATAAATTGTCCCTGTTTCACCGGAGACTTGGTCAACATATCTTGCCCCATTCACTTTTCCTTGGCCATTGTATGTCAGGTCGGTAACTTTTGTATAATTTGCCAACAAAACTCCTTGTTCATTTGCCTTTTTAGCTACCTCTAAAACAAGCCGTGCGTCATCTGTTCGATACTCAACATATACTCCGGTTCCTTTTAATCCATCAGCCTTTAGATATGGCTCGCGCTTAAGAGAGTCACTAGGATCAAGCATGAATTTTCGCTCACTTTTTTTCACTTTTGCTAAATAATCGTAAACGTCTAGAGCAAGTGCTGTTGTGAACTTACCAAAAGTTCCACCTGCATAAAATGGAAGCATCATCTTCACCGGTGTTGTCACATGTGGTGCGTTCTCGTAGACAATTGCCCGCTCAGATCCAACCTCTGCCACTTCATGAATCGCAAGTTGTTTAAGATAGCGCAACCCACCATGAACAAGTTTAGTTGATCTGCTGGAAGTTCCAGAAGCAAAGTCCCGCATTTCTATTAGACCAGTCTTCAATCCTCTCGTCTCAGCATCTAGGGCAATTCCGGCACCCGTTATCCCACCACCGATTACTAGCACATCAAGTTCTTCATCTTGCATTTTCTGTAAATTATTTTCTCTTGTCTGCATATTAAAAGTCGTCATCAATACCCCTCCTTATCATTGATGCTTGTTATACTTGAACTCCATCGTTGCTTTAACCGCATGCTTCCATCCTGTATATAAATCATTCCGTCTTTCTTCATCCATATTCGGTTCAAATTTCTTTCCCACAGCAAAGATTTTCTTCAAATCGTCAACACTATCCCAGAATCCAACTGCCAAGCCTGCCAAAAAAGCAGCTCCCATTGCTGTTGTTTCAACATTTGCAGCTCTTTCAATCGGAATATTCAAAATATCAGATTGAAATTGCATTAAGTAATTATTATTTGATGCCCCACCATCTACTCTTAAAACTGGTATTTTGATTTTTGTATCTTCATACATTGTGTCAACCACATCTTTTGATTGATATGCTAATGACTGTAGAACAGCCTTAATAAAGTCCTTGCGTGTCGTCCCACGGGTAATACCAAAAACTGCTCCACGAGCATCAGAATCCCAATATGGTGCGCCTAATCCTGTAAATGCTGGAACAACATAAACTTCATCCTGGCTTTCAGACTCGAGTGCAGCCTTTTCCGAATCTGGAGCACTGTCAACTAACTGCATTGAATCTCTTAACCACTGGATAGCTGAACCTGAAACGAAAACCGACCCTTCTAAAGCATAATTAACCTTGCCGTCAATTCCATATGCAATTGTTGTCAATAAATTATTTGCTGACATTATTGGCTCGGTTCCCGTATTCATCACAATAAATGATCCAGTACCATAAGTATTTTTAACCATCCCTGATTCTAGAGCTAGCTGCCCAAATAATGCACTTTGTTGGTCACCTGCCATTCCAGCAATTGGAACTGCACTCCCATAAAAATGATAGTTAGCAGTTGTTCCATACACCTCTGAATTACTTTTAACCTCTGGCAATATTGCTTCTGGAATATTTAATAATTGCAATATATCCTTGTCCCATTTAAGATCATGAATATTAAACAACATAGTACGGCTAGCATTGCTATAGTCTGTAACATGAATTTTCCCACCCGATAGTTTCCACGCAATCCATGTATCAATAGTTCCAAAAAGAAGCTCACCGTTTTCTGCCCTTTCTTGTGACCCTTCAACATGATCGAGTATCCAACGGACTTTTGTAGCAGAAAAGTACGGATCAATTACCAATCCAGTTTTCTCATGAATCATCTTTGCATATTTTTTCTTTTTTAAGTCCTGTGCAATCTCATTTGTCTGCCTAGATTGCCACACAATCGCGTTATAAATTGGTAACCCTGTCTCTTTATCCCAGATGACAGTCGTTTCACGCTGATTTGTAATTCCAACAGCCTTAATTTGTTTTGGCTGTATTCCTGAATTGATAAATGCATTCGCTATTGTTGAAAGAACCGCATTCCAAATCTCATTGGCATTATGTTCAACCCACCCAGGATGCGGAAAATATTGCGGAAATTCACGTTGAGCATCGGATACAATCTTACCTTTATGGTCAATAATCAAAGCTCTTGTGCTTGTTGTGCCTTCATCAATTGTTAAAATATAATTCTCTGTCATTTTATTCAGCCTCCATCTTTTGGCAGCGCTTTCTATAAAATTAGCATATACCATTTATATAAAATTGCAAGAAATTGAGCTTTTACTTTCTTAGTGAATAGCCTTTCCCCAGCTGCTCATCTTATCACAAAAATATCGTGTAAAATATCTTATTACACATTTCACAATCTTTTTAGATATACCAATTGTTTTTTCTATCTCCAAATATTAGTTGTATAATATCATTAATTAATCAATTTCCGAGAAAGGGGATTTTTATGAAAAAAATAGGTTTGATTGGCGGTATGGGACCAGTCTCAACCGTTGACTATTATCAACAACTGGTAACTAAATTCCAGCAAAGCCATCCCAATGCTTGTCCACCAATTGTGATCGACAGTCTAGATGTTTTCAAGCTTCTGACATTAGAGGAAATGAGAGATAGACACAGTCTTATACAGATATTATTAGCTAGTCTCAATAATCTGAAAAAAGCGGGGGCCAGTTTCGCCGCCTTAACTGCAAACACACCTCATATGGTTTTCGATGAATTAACTACTGTTTCTCCCTTGCCTCTGATAAGCATTATTGACTCAACACTTGCAGCTATCAAAAAAAATAGACAAAGAAATATTGGTCTCCTTGGTACAAAAATGACGATGGAACTTGGATTTTACCAAAAAAAATTACAATCTGCCGGCATAAATCTTGTAACTCCTTCTGCAGAACAAATCGATACTATTCACCAAATAATATCTGAAGAGTTAGAAGTTGGAATTGTAACTGCCCAAAGCAAACAAAAATTACTTGAAATAATTAAAAAAATGAGCTCAAAAAGCAATCTAGAGGGAATAATTCTAGGTTGCACTGAGCTTCCTTTAATACTAGGTCAAAAAGATATCTCTATAACTGTATACGATACTGTTTCAATTCATGTAAATGATATTCTCAACACTGCACTACAGGACTAAGTTAATACTTTATTCCAAATAAAATCATCCGAAAAAGGGACATTACCGTTTCTTTGAAGTTCAGTCTGTTTTCTTCAAGATAGTTTTCTCCTAGCAGGTGTACGAGCGTTTGTTGTATGAGCATTTGTAAAACTTTTTTCTCGGTATTAGTTAACTCCTTGATATTCTCATTCTCAACTAAAACCTTATATATTAATTCACTTAACTCATCTAGATTCGCTTGTAATTTGTTCCATTGTTCTGGATAATCAGTCCTTATTTTTACCGCAAACTTAATAAGCTTGTCTATATCATATGTATCCGGAAAAATATTCCATTGGCACTTCAATAACTCTGAGGGCGATATCCTCCTTCCCAGTGCCGCTTGCCAGCTATCTCTGAATTCGTAAAAAAAGAAATCAATTGTTTCATTTATAATAGCAACTTTGCTTGGGAAGAGTGTATACAAGGTTCTTTTACTAATCTTAAGTTCACTAGCAAGTTCCGCTGTAGTAAATTTTGTACCTTTTTTCTCCATTAGACCTATAATTTTTTCATATATTTCCCTTTTTTTATCCATAAACTTTTGCTCCTAAATCTTACTGAATAATATGTCATCCTCAATAGTAATTTTTTCACAAAGCTTGCAAAAAGTAGATAATTATTTTTTTCTCAAGATATTTACCTACCTTTTTACATTTTTTCTCTCCATAGTGTACAATCAGTATTGTGCTTTAAAACAAATATACCATGGGAGTGATTCGTTTGACTGTCGACTATACCAAAAAAACCACCATTGTAAATATTAGAGATATCGGTGGTATCCCTGTTACACATGGTCAATTAAAAGAAAAAACTTTTTTCAGAAGTGGTGAACTATGCAACATTTCTACCTATGATATCTCTTTTCTTGAAGATAAACTACATCTTAAAAAAATATATGATTTTAGACGACCAGAAGAAATAGAAAATCGCCCAGATTCTCTATTTGAAAAAATTAAATACGAAAACATCAATTTGATGTCCACCGCTGGTCAAGCCAATCCCAGCCTAAAAAATATGACTATTTCTGATAACATCGAGTCACACATGCTTGATGCATATACAGAACTTGTCTTGGGCAACTCCGCCCAAACCGGCTATCATACTTTTCTTATGGAGTTGGTTAAAACACCCCAGCCCGTAATCTTTCACTGCTTTGCTGGCAAAGATCGGACTGGTTTTGCTGCAGCTTTGATTCTAAAAATTGCAGGTGCTACTTCAAATGAAATCTATAAAGATTACTTGCAGACAAATGAAGCCCGTAAGAATGCTAACAAAGAAATTTTAGCCACTTTCTCCAATAGACTGTCTCCTAAAAAATTGGCAGGACTAGAGGTATCATTAAATGTCAAAAGTGACTACTTAGCACATGCATTTGATTTAATAGACCACCATTTTGGAAACTTTAACAGCTACCTTCTTGATGGACTTGGTCTTCCAGAAAATTATACTTCAGCTTTCCAAAAAATTTATGTTGACTAGTACTATAGACATAAATCGGTATTATTCAAAGTTAGATGAAAAATTTTGACTTATGAAACATGTCTATCCTGAATGCATAGTAAAATCAAATTAAAAAACTGTAATCTTTTTTTTAGATTGCAAAGAGGCTAGTGAAAATTATTTAAAAATTTTCACTAGCCTCTTTCTGTTAATTATCTTGTTCATCTGCAAGATTATCCATCTTTTACAAATAACTGACTTCTTAAAATAAAAATTAGTCTCCGATTACAAGGACACGTTCTTCATCATCCATGTAAACTTTTTCTTCACGTGTTGCTTCGATTGATCCAAATGGCATCTCTGCACGTAAAACCCAACCTTCAGGAACATTGAATGCTTCTTTGAAAGCATCATCTATAAGTGGGTTATAGTGTTGTAAACTTGCTCCCAGTTTATTTTCTGCAAAGGCAACCCAAACATTCTGCTGAGCTCCACCAAGACCTTGTTCTGACCAATCTTGGAAGTTATCAGCATACAAAGTAAACTGTGCTTTATTATCATCAATTGTTGTTTGATTTGTAAAGAACAAGACCGTTCCAAACCCAGCTTTGAATGAATTTATTTTTTCTTTTGTCTTAGCATATGCTTCCTCTGTTGGTACTTCAGACTTCAATCTTTCAATTACCAAGTCCCAAGCCTTATCCGATGCATCTCCAAAAAGGACGATTGCACGGGTTGATTGGTTATTAAAAGCTGTGGGTGACTCTTTGATAGCATTTTTTACTAATTTAACAATTTCCTCTTTTGATTCAGTAACATTTTTACCTAAAGCATAAATTGAGCGTCTATTTTTTAATAATTCGATTAGTTTTTGTTCCATTAAAAATTCTCCTGACATGAATTTATTTGTTATCTTTTATATAACAACTATAATTGTAGTGACTTTTTTATCATTTGTCAACACTTACTTTTTAAAAGCTTATCTTTTATTGCATGTCTTATCACAATTTGCTACTATTTATGAATACTACCTTGAAAGTTGGTACATTCATGAATACATATAGTTTATTAAAAAATAAAATGCCACCATCCATCAAGAAGGCTTGGATCATAAAAGATTTGATAACTTTTTTTGTTTCAATTATTGTCATTGAAGCAGTTGGCTTTCTTGCTAATCATTTTTGGCATTCTACCTGGATAAATCAATCCGTAATAATACTTATAAGCATTGCAACATTGATAACTCTGTTTTCTTTAATTTCAATTCCATACAGATATTTTTTTCATCGTTATGAAATCAATCAAACAGAGGTTGCAATTCAAACTGGTTTTTTCTTCCGAAAAACAACATATATCCCGCTTATTCGGATACAGCACATTGAAACTTCTCAAGGCCCAATTCTTCGTTTTGTACATCTGACTGAGCTATCTATTCATACCGCTGCCAATACACATTCCTTGAGTGGATTGGATATTAAAATAGCTGCTGACTTGCGGACACAAATATTAGAGTTAGTTGAGGTGATTCGTGAAGATGTCTAATTATCAGCGACTTCATCCACTTGTAATATTGAAGAAAAGCATTTCGTGGGCATTTTCTTTCGTACTCATACTCATATTTGATACTTTACGTAATACTAGCAACAAATCTGATTGGGTTTTTAGTATCACAATTTTTGGGGGATTAATTGTGCTGGCAGTCATCTTCAATACTTACCGCTGGTTTACCTTTAAGTACGCAATCAATCCTACAACCTTATCAATTAAATCTGGTATTTTTTTTAAACATGAACAAACTATTCCTTTTTCGAGAATCCAGTCAGTTCATCAAGAATCATGGCTTTTATTTCGACCTTTTAGAGTCGTTAAACTTACTATTGAAACTGCTAGCTCAAGCAGCAAAGTCGAAAGTACCATATTAGAAGTCGTGTCCCAATCAACGTACGCTTTGCTTGAGAAGTTACGGCTTGGAAAGAATGTTCCCGCTGATATAGAGCTCAAGCCAATTAATAAACAACATTACAAGTCGCAATACTCGGTCTCAATGAATGATATCATTGTCTTTTCATTAGTTGATTTCAATATTATTTCCGGAATCTTAGGATTAACCGCAGTATTTTATCATTTTAGCGACTTTGCAGATAAATATCTAAATCCATTTTTGAATAAGATAGTTGCTAGTGGATTATTGCTGCTGACTTCTTTTGTAATCATAATTGTTATACTCGATATTTTAGGATCTATTACAAAAAATATTTTCAAATATTACAAGTTTAACGCACAGAGGGAACTCAACCATATAATTATAGAACGAGGTTTCTTTACACGTTCAACTCTAAGTATTCCAATTGAACGAATTCAAGCTATTCGCATAAAAGGTTCTTTATTGCAAATACTCCTGCACATTAAGACAGTTGAGCTTTTACTAGCATCAGGTAAAGAAAGCGAAGACAAAGAAAATGCTGAAGACACTACTTTCTTTCTTTTTCCCATCATAAATAGCCGCTTATTGTCTGAAAAACTTGCACAAATTCTGCCTGAATTTACTGAAACGATTGCCCCAAAAACCTCCCAATCATTCCCATGTCTGCCACACTATTTTTTGTTCAGTCGTTTCCAGTTTTTAGGCCTCTTATTACTGGTTCCATTATTTTTTTGGAATAACAACTGGAGCTTCTTACTTGGCATAGCGATACTTCTTTTTACCTTATTGTTTGTTATTAATTCTCTTTGGAAAACTAAAAGTCAATCTAGCACATACTACGAAAAACAGTTGCTCATAATTAGAACCGTTCATTTTTTCACACTGACTGAATATCTCTGCCCTTTGAATAAGATTCAGTCAATTTCAATATCCACCACACCTTTTCTCTATCAGCAGCAGCTCGGACATACGACTTTCTCACTTAAAACAGGAGAAACTGCTCTAGAGATAAAATTAAAATATCTATCATGGTCAATCTGTAAGGATATCAAAGAAGCTTGTAGTCCTAAAATCAGAAAATATACTTTTAAAAAAACAAAGAAGTATATACCATAATGATGATAAAAACTTGTGTGATAACACGAACTGTAATTATAATTTATCCTTTATTATAAATAACTTACGATTAAACCAAAACTTTGGATTACAAAGTCAAGAGCTTGACTAACCGTAAAAAATGGGGCAGGGTCAAAAGTTAAATTTTGACCCTGCCCTCATACTTATTACTAATAAGCGTATTTCATAAGTCAAAATTTTCCGCCTAATTTCACAGCAGGATTACCAGCCTTTTTCGCCGCTACTCCTCTCTTTGTTGTCTCAAAAGAGAGTAATCTTTCTTTTAATTCATTATATTTTAAGTTTGCACCAAACACTGGGCTTCCAGGTTCCATCCGAATTCCTTGCATAAGACTGCCCTCATCCAGAGGATCAAATCCAAAATCATCGACTATGACAGCAACTTTTTGAACTGCTTTCTTATCATTACCAACTATTGCAATTGCCTTTCGACTACTTTGTCCTTTAGGCTTAGCTTCATCATACAAATCATGATATCCCATGTGATTGAAAGCCTTTATAATAACACTTTTTTTTAGATAGTTCTGAACTAGTTCACTTGATGAACTACTGACATCAGTTAGTTCTGGACGCTGACCATCTACTTCCCACCAATAATTCATCGCATCTATTACAAGCTTTCCGGCTAGTTGCTCAACTGAAAGTGACTTATACTTTCCTAATGGAAGGGCTAAAATAACAGTATCTGTTTTTGCCAGAACTTCTTTTGCAGTGAGCGCTTGGGCTTCTGGTAACAATATTTCAGTTGTTAATGCAATTTTTTCAGCACTGCCTGAACCAGCAATATATACTTGGTATCCAGCCTTTAGCGCAAGTTGTCCCAATACTGTTCCTAACTTCCCAGCTCCTAAGATTCCAATTTTTTTTGCCATTTTTATTCCTCTCTTAATAACTCACGTACTCTTGGAATCACCTTGGTAGCATACAGCTCAATTGTTCGTTCCCGAGCACTTGCCGAAAGCTCGCCAGCACCATACACTAGTTCAAATCTTCCTGCATCCAAAGTCTTAAGCATTCTAGCAATTCTTTTTGCTACAGTTTCAGGCGCCCCGACATAGAATGAACCATTTCGGACCTCACTTTCATACTGTTCTCGAGACATCGGCGTCCAACCACGATCTTGTCCAATTCTCACGAAACTTGCCCTGATATGATTCCATCCTAATTCAATTGCTTCTTCATCTGTATCAGCAATCACCCCGTGTGAATGAACTGCAACAGGATATGCCTTCTGTCCATATTTCACCGTGGCTTTTTTATATAATTCAATATATGCTTTGAACCTCTCAGGTGAACCTCCAATAATGGCCAGTGTCAATGGAAAGCCATATTTTGCCGTCCTCACAACCGATTCAGGCGAACCTCCAACTGCAATTCTTGTTGCTATCTTACCATTATCTGTTTTTGGAAAAACATCGGCATCTTTTAATGCAGCCCTAGTTGATCCCTTCCATGTCACTGGCCTCTCTTCTAATAACTTAGAATACAGGTCGAGCTTCTCTTCAAAGAGAACATCATAATCTTGTAAATCATATCCAAACAATGGGAATGATTCCGTAAATGAACCTCTGCCTAACACAGCTTCTGCACGCCCATTCGAGATTGCTTCAAGTGTTGCAAAGCGCTCATATACTCTTACCGGATCATCCGAACTCAACACTGTAACTCCAGTGGCTAACGTAATTTTCTTCGTAATAGATGCTATGGCAGCTAAAACTGTATCTGGACTTGAAATAGCGTAATCCGCGCGATGATGTTCACCCAGTGCTATGACATTAATTCCCAACTCATCAGCCATTTTTGCTTCCTTGATTACTTGCCTGATAGCCTCTGCCTGTGTGAAGACTTTATCCGCATTTTCACGCGGAATATCTCCAAATGAATCAAGACCAAATATTATTTTTCCTGGGTTTATCATTTCATTACCGCCTTTTTTTAAATTATATTCTTATTTTTTGTAAGCATATTAAAATACTAGTATGCCTTGCCTTGAGTGTCAAGAAAAATAACTATTATCTCAAATCCTTCTTTATCTTAATATTAGCTTAACAAAAAGCACTATTATTCATTAACTATTATTCATAGTTTTTTCAAAATTTCACCCTATACTATGAATATAGTCTTGATACAAAAACATCCCGCTCCCCCAAAACGAGATGCTACAGACTACTAAAATTCGTTTTTTCTCTACTCCCTTTCTCCGTGGTTAACCCCAAGACCACGGAGTTTTTTTATACACTAAATAACTTATGATATCAGTTTTGTTGGCAAAGTAACTAGCATTCATAGAGGCTGTACTTACTAATTTTCAAAATAATATTTTATCATCGAATTTTCTTTACTTATCATGTTAAATTTATGCTTATAAATAATCTCTCAAATATTATTATCTTGATTTAAATTAAAAGTTGTTGCTTTTTTTATTACAGGTTGTTATAGTTAGCTTGTTAACAACATTATAAAAATTAAGGAGTGGTTTTTAATGACAAAAAAAGTTGGTTTAATCGTTGGCAGTTTAAGAAAGGGTTCTTTCACTCAGGCTGTCGCTGAACAAATGGCCGCACAATTACCTAGCGGATTTGAAATTAAGAATATTGATATTAGTAATCTTGATTTATACAATCAAGATTTGGACGATGAGGATAGGGTTCCTGCCAGCTGGACTAAATTCCGTGAAGAAATGGAAACTGTTGATGCAGTAATTTTCGCAACACCCGAATTTAATCGTTCGGTTCCTGGAGCATTAAAAAATGCACTTGATGTTGGGTCACGTCCCTATGGAGCAAGTATTTGGGATAAGAAGCCTGCAATTATCTTGAGTGTATCGCCAGGTGCAATTAGTGGATTTGGTGCTAATCATCACCTTCGTCAATCATTAGTATTCCTCAACATGCCTACTATTCAACAACCTGAATTATATATTGGAAATGTTACAGAATTACTTAATGAAGATTTGAAGATTACTAATGAAGGTACGCTTAAGTTTCTCGGTAATGCAATGACTATTTTTGCCGATTTTATCAATCGCCTAGCTTAAGGGCTTCTAATTAATTTTATTTAAATAATCAAAAAGTCATCTTAATTCATAGCTATCGCCTTTTTGAAAGTTATTTTCTTGATACTCACAATTATTTTCAAGGAATAGTTTTATTAATTTAAAAAAAGGTGGAGACCATCTTTTTTAATACAGTAATGCTCTTTCCTTGATTGTGAATAACGTTCAATATAGAATTAAGTTGTGTTAAAATTAATGAAAGGCGGTAAATCAAGAATGACTAAAACTATTGCTTCTTCCAAAACACAGTTGCAGTTAAACCAACTACTAGCTGATTTAACTCAACTGCAAAATAATATCCAACAAACTCACTGGTATATGCGTGGTAAGAACTTCTTCCATCTGCATCCTCTGATGGATGAGTACAAGGATCAATTAGGTGAACAACTTGATGAGTTAGCGGAACGACTTATTGCATTAGGCGGAAGCCCCTATGCTACGGTTAAAGAGTTCATTTCTAACACTGGATTACCTGACGAAAAAATAGAGTTTGATCAGTTTACCTTACCAGAATTAATGGACAGATTACTAACCGAATTTAAATATCTACGTGATCAATATCAGATTGGGATAGAAGTTACTGATGAAGAGAAAGATTTCCCAACTCAGGATATTTTGAATGGCTACAAAAGTGATACTGAAAAAACAATTTGGATGATCAGTGCGTATTTAGATGAAAGTCCAACTGACTAATATTGGCGAACAGAATTTTGAAACAATCTATAGTGCCCCAAAAAATTGGATTAAAAGCTAATTTTTAGGAGTGCTATTTTTATGACAAAATACAATAATAACCGTTATGATGAACTTAATTCCCTAAGTTGAAAGAAAAATGGCTCAACAGCATTTACAGTACAGTTTCCAAATAAACATTTATAACTTTAAGCATAATTTTGATAATACGATGATAGACATCTCTTTATAGTTTTAAAATATTTGGTCTCTAGTTACACCTTAGGCCTAATAAGCAATTCAAACCACTTTCTTATTTTTCACATGCAATACCTTAGGAGTAGATTCTGATTGTTCAGAATGATAGTATTAATTAATAATATTAATTTTTGGTGGAGGCTGTCAGAGTGGAGTTTTGTTATGTCTTTTATTGGAACACTTGCCGTTATCTTGGTAGCTACTACAGTTTTTGGTCATTTATCTGTTAGATTGGGAATGCCCGCCGTCATTGGTCAATTAATTAGTGGCATCATTATTGGCCCAGCCATTTTGGGAATTATCCAACCTGGTGAGTTGGTTGCTAACTTTGCAGAAATCGGTATTATCTTATTGATGTTTATCGCTGGAATAGAGAGTGATCTGCAGCAGCTTCGTAAGTTTTTAAAACCCGCTCTTTTAGTTGCAACTTGTGGAGTAATATTTCCTATCTTTGTAATGGGGACTTTTAGCCTTTTTTTTAGCTATCATTTTCAAGAAGCTCTCTTTATTGGCGCTGTTTTCTCTGCAACATCAGTGAGTATTTCAATTGTTGGCTTGCGCGAATTTAGATCACTCAATACCAAGGAAGGAACAACGATTTTAGGGGCAGCCGTTGCAGATGACATTATGGGTGTCATCATTCTCAGTCTCTTAATCTCATTAGAAAACAGTTCTGCTGTAGATATTAATAATCTAATTATTCAACTAACATTCCAATGTGTGTTTTTTATCGGTGTATTCTTCCTTGTTCGCTGGATAGCCCCAATACTAATGCATTTCAGTGAGAAGTTATTAATTCCTACCAACCGAACTATCTCTGCTATGATTATCTGTTTATTAATGGCATATATTGCCGAAACGGTTGGTTTATCAGGGGCGATTGGTGCTTTCTTTGCTGGAATTGCTGTTGGTCAAACAAATAGCAAAAAAGTTGTTGTTATGTATATTGAACCAATCGGCAATGCCATCTTTATTCCTGTTTTTTTCGTGAATATTGGACTTGGTATCTCATTTAGTAATTCTCTCACCTCACTAATATTTATTATTACAATGACACTTCTTGCAATCTTAACTAAATGGTTTGGCGGCTACTTGGGTTCAATACTATCTGGATTCACTAAACAAAGTAGTAACATTGTAGGTGCAGGTATGGTTGCACGTGGCGAAATGGCCTTGATTACTGCACAAATAGGATATAATGCTCACTTTATTCAAAAAGAGCTTTATATCGATCTTATTTTTATCATTGTACTTGCTACAATTATTGCTCCCTTATTACTACGCTGGAGTTTACGACAAAAAGTTGATTAAACAATAAACATGCTGGATTTAAAAATATTTTCTCTACTGCAAACTAATTTAACTTTGAATTCACATGTATATTTGGTCATAAAAAAGTGCTCTATAATAATTAGACTTTTGTCTAACTATTATAGAGCACTTCAGTTTGGCGTAACCTCCCTATTTATTCCGGATAAACGTGTTTCATAAGTCAAAATTCTCCGTCCAACTTGTGTAACACTGCCTTGACTCCAATTTGTCTACCTATTACGAGGCACTTTAGTCCCTTATTTAACTAATATTCACCCAAGAATTAAGAACCAAATTTTTTGAAGCTTTAATATCACTGCTTATCAATTATTTTTAACCAACTACTACATGTTTCTTGTACTTATCAACCAAATGAACTTCATTCAAAATCCCCCTAGCCTCTTGTGTTCCTTCATAGATTCGACGAGCACGCTTGGAGTCTCCAATATTCAACAATGTTATTCCTTCATTTTGTGCAAATTGTTGTAAATCGTTAAAATCTGGAATATAACTTCTCATCCCTAAGCATACAAAAGCTTTATCGAATTGTAATGTTCTCTCTTCGTCCGCACAGCTCACAACTGCTGCTGTATTTGAAATTGATAACAACTTAGTACCGACAAACTGTTCAACATTATATTTATTTAATAACTCTTTCATACCAAGTTTAGTAATTATATCCAAGTCTTTGCCTATTTCAGGTAACATCTCTACCATTGCTACTTTAGAATTCTGATGTTCCGTAAAGTATTCCATTACGTCTAGCCCAACAGCACCTCCACCAATGACTAAGATCTTTTCTTCTTTTTGATTAAAGTTCTCTAAGTCATTTAATAAATCAAAAATATCAAACACATGAGAATCATTCTCCATACGTGCTTCTTGTAATCCTTCGATTGGTGGTAAAAACGGATGAGCACCAGTTGCATTAATAATGATATCTGGTTTCTGCTTCTTAATTATATCCAAGTCTGCATATTCATTTAGATGGATCTCAAGATTACTCAACTTTTCTGCTCTTACTCGCAAATAATTTACATAATCATCTATTCTTCGCTTGTCAGGTAAACGTGCAATCTCATGGGCCAATCCACCTAAATAACTTTTTTTCTCATAAAGGCATACTTCCGCGCCTATTTCTGCAGCAGAACAAGCTGCTTCAAGGGCTGTTGTCCCTCCACCAATTACAACTATTTTAATTTTGTTTTTTAATTTATCCAGTTTAAAATCATCTTCACCAATTACGTCAGGATTTACTGTGCAACGGATTGGAAGCCCCTTCCCGATTCGATGATCTGCACACCCAATATTACATGAAATACATTTTCTCAGCAGCTCTTCATTTCCGAATTTCACCTTATTGACCCAATTAGGCTCTGCAATCAAACCTCGGCCCATTGCAATCAGATCTGCTTGCCCTGATTCCAATACTCTTTCAGTTACTTGAGGGGATCTAAAATTCCCAGAAGTAACAGTAATCTTATTAAATTTATTTTTTACTTTCTGTGCCATGAACGAACGCCAACCATCTGGTAGATTCATCTTATCAATCTGATATTGTAAATTATCATTGATTCCGGCAGAAACATTCAGAATATCAGCTTCTTTACTGAAGTAACTTAATAATTCTAGAACGTCATCAATCGTATTTCCATCCTTAACAAATTCGTCAGCACTAACTCTTACAGAAATTGGGAAACGCGGCCCGACAGCTTTTCGAACAGCTCCCAAAACCTCATTTGCAAATCTTGCTCGGTTTTTCGCAGAACCACCATATTGATCAGTCCTATGATTATAATGTGGTGAAAGAAATTGATCAAGTAAGTAGCTATGACCAGCATGAATTTCAATACAATCAAACCCTGCTCTTTTTGCACGATCTGCGGCAATTGCATACTTACTGACTATCATCCTTATCTCCTCGATTGTTAAAGGCCGAGGGGAATTCATTCCTTTTTTAGAAGCAACATCTGATGCAGATACTGGCTGAAGACCATTTAACCTCAATGTAGTTGCAGATGCTCCAGCATGGTTAATCTGAACAGAAGTACATGCACCATAGGCATGCATCCTTTCGTTAAACTTCCAAAGACCTGGTAAAAATTGATCATTATCCATCCTTAATTGAGTCGTTCCATTAGTCCCCATTGGATAATCAAAACATACATTTTCCAAAGTAATTAAGGCTGTGCCACCTTTTGCCCTTTGTTCATAGTATTTAATATGATCATCATTAATTGTACCATCATAGTTAGCAAAATTAGATCCCATTGGTGGCATAACAATCCTGTTCTTTAATGTCATCCCGTTAATTGTAATAGGCTCAAAAATATACGGATATCTATTCATTATCATTATTCTCCTTCTTAAAAATTTTATTTCATCTTCTGTAAAACTTTAATTGAGGTTGGGTCAAAAGTTAAATTTTGACTCATTCTCTATTTATTACAAATAAACGAACTTCATAAGCCAAAACTTTCCGTCTAACTTCGAATTACTCATAGCAGAGTTTTCACTATGTTCGTAATTTCTAGTTGTTACTCAAATTTCCTCGAATTATGGCACACTCCCAAAGTTTTCTCGTTGCTTGTGATATCAAAATCAATCTTTAAAATGCTAATATATTTTACAACTCAGCAAATTTTTTTTTGAATCACTAAAAAGTCTGTTAAATTAGTAATCCAAGCTCAAAAAAGCCAAAACTTATACTATCTAAAATAGAATAAAGGTATATCCTATTCTCATTCTTTATTTTTTGTTACCTTATTCACATATTATAATCAAAAAATTCAATATAATAAATAAATAAAATTTCAATAATTCATAAAGAAAATCTATTGAATTGTCTTTATGAAACTTATTTCATACTTAAACAAGTTATAAAAAGCTGTAACTAACTCTCTCGATTCGAACTAATTCGAGAAAGCCAGTTACAGCTGTTCTTTATTTAATATTATTTTTATATCTGATGCTCGTAGTCAACTGCTGCTTTTCCTGCCGCAAAGCCAGAAGAAAAACTCCAACTATTCATCATACTTGGCATTGAATCACGTCCGTTCGCTCCACCAATAATTTCCCCTGTACCAAATAAATTCTTAACTGGGCGATTCGTGCTATTAAGCAAGTTCATTTTTTCGTCAACCATATATCCACCTAAAGTAGTGGCAAATCTATCTCTTTGTTCTATTGCATAGAACGTATTTCCTTCGAATAAATGCATACAATCATTAGTTCTACCAAATTCAAGATCTTCTCCATTCACTACATATTCGCGATATTTCTTCAGTGTTGTAATTAGCTCATTCCCGTCTATCTTTGCTTTAGTAGCAATTTCTTCAAGTGAACCCTTTACAAAAATTGGATTCTTACTTCCATCATTTTTCAAATATTCCTTTATTTCATTTTCAGAGAAATCATGTAACAACAACAGTTTGTAAAACTCCTTCCATGTCCGTTCATCCATAATTAAATATGCAACTCTCCCTGATTGTTTCAAAATTGCATCTCGGAATTTTGTGTAGACCTCGGATTCATTAACTATTCTTTTACCTTCCTTATTTACATAGATAGCTCCCATATCCGTTGCTAACTTAGAGGCATAGGTCGTTAACTTAGCAATTCCTGGCTCTACTTCAACACCATGTGGATAAATTTTGAGCCAATCCGAATCATGAACTTTCAATGATAATGCATGCGTAAATTGATACGAATCTCCAGTAGAAGTCATAGGTCCGTAGTAATCGATGCCCTTCCCATTTCCTTCCTTTAATACCTTAGCTCCATATCCGCCAGCGGCTAATATTATGCTCTTAGCTTCAATGTAGTAAGAAGCATGTTTACTTTCTGCAATGACCCCTTTGACCATATTTCCTTCAACCACAATATCTTCAACTCGGACATCTAGCAGTATCTCTCCGCCTTTTTTTTGAAATGATTCAGACATCTTACTAATAAACTCGTAACTACTTGAACTAGGTAATTCAATCTGGCGCTCCACACTATGTTCAGGTGTCTGCGTTTGTGCCTTCTTATAATCCAAATTTGCAAACTCGCTAACAAAATCAATTGCATCCCCAATATTATCTACCATAATTCTTGTTAAGTTAGTATAATTTGTTTGTCTTGATTCTTTAAAAACATCATTAGCAAGAAGCTCAGGAGAGTCCTTGTAATCTGACCCAAATATCTTCTTACTTGTTTTTGAACCCGTACCTACAATATTTGATCCATTTAAAATGGTTGCTCCACCCATATACCCATTCTTCTCTAATAGAATAACTTTAGATCCTAAAGACAATGCCTTACTAGCTGCTACTAAACCTGCGCCCCCTCCGCCTACAACAAGAGTGTCTGTAATTATTTGTTTTCTTGCCTGGCTTTGTTCATCCTCAATTTTTCTACCATTTAACTCTATTTTACTGTCAACCATGGCCTCCTTTGCTGTATCTAAAATTGCTTTAGTCATTATTGTTGCACCACTAACTGTATCAACATCAAAGCTTTGATTAGAGAGTACATCACCCTTCAGCTTACTAAAAACCTGATTGAATATTCCTGGTGTTTCCGTGTGCTTGATGACTTTTAAATCTTTAATTTCATTTTTATCAATATTAATTTCAAATTCTATTTTTCCATTACGACCTTGAGCCTTTAAATTTATTTTTTCCATAATTCATTTCTCCTCTAAAATCTTCAAAAAATATTATTAATTTAACCGCTGTAATATATTCATTACACTTGCGCCCTTTTTCGTTGCTTTACTATTCAAAAATCTAATTTTTACATTTCTTCCAGTCATTAGCCAGTTACATTTACCTATTATTTCAGCATTATTATTTAACATTCTTATTTGCACTGGAAATTTCTCTCCAGACAGCTCCACTTCTCCATCATATATTCCATCAGCTGGACGAACTTGAAATTCATTTTTCTGAACAAATTTATCAAAACTTTGTTTACCTTTCCTCACGATAATACTGCCTTCAATTTCATAAATATGCCCCAATAATTCATTTGCAGAATTTATTTCACCTAATTTAATTAATTGTCGAATTAAAGTTGATCCTATCTTTTCACCTTGGTATGTTTCTTCAGGTATCATAATGACATCGAATCGTCCTTCACTATACACTTGCATTTTTTTCATGTTTGCAATCCCATACTTCCCAAATGTATAGTCAAATCCTGCTACCACAGTATCGCTATTTAATTTAATAATAAAACTCTCAACAAATTCATATGGCGATAAAGATGCAAACTCCATTGTAAACTCTACAACATATAAAATATCCACTCCAATGTCTTCTAAAAGTCGTTCTTTTTGAGATAAATTGCATAGGTATCTTATTTTAAAAGGTGCCTTCGGGCCACTAAACACCTCTGAAGCATGTTTATCAAATGTCATAACAGCAAGAGGTAATCCCTTTCTTAATGCTATTTTTTTAGCCTCACTAATAACTTTTTGATGTCCTAAATGAACACCATCAAAAAAGCCTAAAGCAAGTACAATCTTATGCGGGTCAACAAGCTTTTTTAAATTATATGGATATTTCAAATCAATGATTTTCATATTAGCACCTCTTTTAGTTGCCCCTTAAAAATATACGAAAAAACTGTGAATGACCTAAGACTGCCACACACAGTAAGTTTTTTACCTTGCTACTTTAAATACGTCAATTCAGATTCGTCAATTGCCTTATTCAATTCTTCAGTTCTTATAGAAAGTTCTTCCGTATCCCACTCTAAATAATTAGCCATATTTTTAAGTACTGCTTTTTTTACCTCATTCAAAGTATTCGCCTTAAATAACATATGATATGTTCTGCGCAATAAGTAATCTACTGGATCAAGAACCAATTCTTCATCAAGAGAGTATCTGAGTGTTGCTGCTTCAGCTTTTGAAAGTCCTTCAATATTCTCAACACTATTTAATAAATTAAATATTTTAGTAGCATTAGATCCAAACATCTTTGCGATTGAAAGTGCTTCTTCGTGATTGAGCCCCTTATCTTCACCAATCTTTGCAAATTCAGCTAATACTTCTTCCACATTCTCTGAATCAAAATTGCCACCTGAAACTATGGTTTCCTTAGAATCAGCTAATATAAATTCTTTATTGAAATCATTTTCTAATTTTTTTACAATCATTTCGAGAGCTGCCTGTGCCATTAAACGATAATCTGTCAATTTTCCTCCAGCCAGAGTGATTAATCCATCTTCACCAACAGCTAAAGAGCTCCCCCTCGAAACTGTTGATGGAGCTTTAGAATTGCTTACAGATTGACTAGCTCCTGAAACCACATCCGTCGTGTTGTCTTTTATAATTAATGGTCGTAGTCCAGCCCAACTAGACTCAATATCATCTATTGTTAAATTAGCTGTTGGATATTTTCTATTGATTATCTTAAGCAGATAATCTACATCCTCCATATCTACTGTTGGATTTTCAAAGTCACCATGATAATCAGTATCAGTCGTTCCAAAATACGTCTTACCTTCCCGAGGTATTGTAAAAATCATGCGGCCGTCATCTGTACCAGAACCAAAATAAGTTGGCTGTGGTACTTGCAATTTTGAGCTATCTACAACGAGATGTATTCCCTTTGTAGGCCGCATTTGTGGTCTATCCGTATTTGTATTATCAATTGACTTCACTAAATCTGACCATGGACCGCCTGCATTAATGATAACTTTTGCTTTAATTTCAAATTTCTCACCTGTCAGCATATCCTTAACTGTGCATCCTACAGCCCGATTGTTTACATCATGTAATATTTCAACCGCTTTTATACGATTCAACATAATTCCGCCGTCATCGTGAGCCTTTTTCACTGCTTCAATTACCAATCGTGAATCATTATTTTGATAGTCCAAGTATACCCCGGCCCCAACTAATTTATCTGGATTTAATTGTGGTTCTCTTTTTAGAACCTCTTCTTTAGTCAGCGTATAGTTTGCATATTTCCTAAGCTGCTTAGATTTGTTGATTTCTGCTAAATGATCATATAAGTCCATTGCAACTTTGACAGAAAACATTGTAAATGTAGTTCCCGGTTCATCATAAATAGGTAAAATCATCGGATCAGGATAAACTAAATGTGGAGCAATATGTTGTACAACAGCTCGTTCTTTAACTGTGTCAGAGACAACCTGTACATCAAAAGTTTTTAAATATCTAATTCCACCATGAACTAATCTTGTAGATCTTGATGATGTTCCACCGCCAAAGTCTTGCATATCGATCAGAGCCATCTTTATTCCTGAAGCTGCTGCTTGTAAGGCAACTCCTGCACCTGTAATACCTCCACCAATGACTAATAAATCAACTTCTTCACCATTTTTTAATAACTCAATTTCTTTTTGTCTTGTTTTTTTTGAAAAACCCATTATAATTCCTCCTTTGATCTCAACCTCATTCGCAAAAAGGTAACGCTTTCAAAACGTAAAAAAATAACAACTTACGGGGGTGGGCCAAAAGTTAAATTTTGATTCAGTTCCTCTACTTATGGCACACTCCCGATATCCTACTATATTATTCATTGCAGAACCGAATCTGCTTCAAGAAAATAATCCTGATTAGTTATTTTAAAACTTTCAGCAATATTTCTCGTAATATACACCTTTTTACTCTTTGTAGTAAAAATCATTCCAATATCGTCTTTCCTATTAAATAGATTCATCGTTCCTCTGATTCCATTATAGAACCCTATACTAGCCCAGATTTCACCATCAATCGATTTTTTGGTGATAACAGTTACACTCGCTAAGTCATTAGCTACAGGATAGCCAGTCTTGGGATTAAAAATATGATGATATTCTTTCCCATCTATTTTTAAAAAGCGTTCATATATCCCTGATGTAACAACAGAGTAGTCTCCCGTTTTCAGAATACCTAACGGCTCATTACGTTGGCTGAAAGGAGATTGGATACCCACATTCCATAAACGACTTTCTCGCGCTGGGTCTCCTACTAATAAAACATTACCACCTAAATTTATTATTCCTCTTTCTATATGCTGTTTAATCCAATAATCTTTTATGGCATCAGCAATATATCCCTTCGCAATCCCTCCTAAATCAAGTTCCATTCCTTTTTTTTGTAAAAAGACTGTTCTTTTTTTGTCATTCAAAACTACACTAAATGGATTAGTTAACGCTAACCTTTGCGCAACTTCCATAGTTTGCGGCACCTCTGCATCTGCAAAACCTATATGCCATAGCTTAACAACTGGTCCAATTAAAGCATTAAAACCTAATTCTTTTTGACTAATCTCAATAGCCCTTTTAACAATCTTGTAGCTTATCTCAGAAACAGAAACTTCATCCCTTCCAGAAGCATGATTGATATTCATTATTTCTGAAGAAGTTCTATTCACTGTTAACTTATCTTCATATTCTTTTATTAATTCATATGCTTCATCTAATAGTTTTTCATCCACTGAATTATAGACTGTTAAGTCTATAATGGTTCCAAGTGCTCGATACTTTTTATTTATTACCATAACAATTAACACTTACCTTCTTGGTTTACTTTAGGATAAATTATAATCCTCTTGTTATAATACCACCTAAGATATCCTGCAAGAAGAAAGCTAGGTATCTACTCAACTTACTAACCTTTATTGTTACTGAAAGTCAGGGTTGCTTCTACCGCTTTTTTCCACCCATAATATAAATAGGAGCGCTCGTCATCTTCCATTTCAGGATTAAATTTCGTTCCTTCTTGCACCATCGACTTTAATTCATCCAAGTCTTTCCAATATCCGACTTTTAATCCTGCAAGAAAGGCTGCACCTAACGCTGTTGTTTCTAAATTTGCGGCTCTAATAATGGGTGTATTCAAAATGTCCGCTTGAAATTGCATCAACATATTATTTCTGGCTGCACCGCCGTCAACTTTCAATGTTGGTATGTCTATTCCGGAATCTTTTTTCATTGTTTCTATAAGATCTTTAGTCTGATATGCTAACGACTGCAAAGTTGCTTTAACAAAGTCTGACTTTGTAGTCCCTCTTGTCAGTCCAAAAACTGAACCTCTGGCATTAGAGTCCCAGTATGGAGCACCTAAACCTGTGAATGCAGGTACAACATAAATCTCATTACTGCTTTTAGACTCATTTGCTAAATCTTCTGTTTCTGATGCAGACTTAATCATATTCAATCCATCCCGTAACCATTGAATTGCTGAACCAGCAACAAAAATTGATCCTTCCAACGCATAATATACTTTACCATCTATTCCATATGCCACACTGGTCAACAAATTGTTATGTGATAATTTAAGCTTCTCACCAATATTCATTAGCACAAAAGCACCAGTCCCATAGGTATTCTTTACCATTCCAGGTTCAAATGCCAATTGTCCGAATAACGCAGCTTGTTGATCTCCTGCCATACCAGCAATCGGAACTCTTGATCCATAAAAATGATATTCTTTGGTACTTCCAAAGATTTCTGAATTCGAACATATTTTGGGAAGCATTATTTCAGGAATATTCAATAATTCAAGAATATTCTTTTCCCATGATAAAGTATGAATATTAAAAAGCATTGTTCTGCTTGCATTGGTATAGTCAGTCACATGCGATTCACCACCAGTTAATTTCCACACTAACCAAGTATCAATAGTCCCAAAAAGTAATTCTCCTTTTTCAGCTCTTTCTTGAGCACCTTCCACATGGTCCAGAATCCAGCGAATTTTGGTCGCAGAAAAGTAAGGATCTACTAGTAATCCTGTTCTTTCATGAATCATTTTTCCATTACCATCTTTAATGAGCATATTAGATATATCTTCTGTCTGTCTTGATTGCCACACAATTGCATGATATATCGGTAATCCGGTCTGCTTATCCCAAACCACTGTCGTTTCTCTTTGATTAGTTATACCTATACCCACTATTTGCCTCGGTTTGATTTCTGACTCAATAAATGCATTAGCAATTGTCGATAGAACCGCGTTCCATATTTCATTTGCATCATGTTCTACCCACCCTGGCTGCGGAAAATATTGCCTAAACTCTTTTTGTGCATCAGCAACTTTGTTTCCATTCTTGTCAAAAATAATTGTTCTTGTACTTGTAGTTCCTTCATCAATAGATAAAATATATTTCTTTTCTTCCAAGACCTCATCTCCTAATCTATTTAATAGGGATTGCTATTCTTTTTAAATAATAGCGCTTGCATTAAACAGATTAAACCTCTTTTTATTTCTTAATTAATAGAATATTTCTATCTTTAAAAACGTTTTAAATATATCTGTGTTCGTTCATGAAATACCTATCACAATAATTAATAGCAAATGATTTAAACTTTGCTGTGGATGGTGGCAAAAAATGGTCTGCTTTAGAAATTAAATAAATTGTATTAAATGCTTCGGGTTCTTTTATGTGAGCAATATGGACTAAATCTGGATTTAATTGTGATAAATGAGGGATTAAAGCAATTCCATAACCATGCTGAACAAACCCTACAATTGCATGATCCTCTTCTATTTCAGCCTTAACATTCGGATGAATATTATTATTTTGGAATAATTTATCTATCAAAGGACGAATTCCGCTATTCCTTGAGAAATTAATAAATGGATAGTTTCCTAACTGATTTAAGAAAATAGAACTGTATTTCGCTAACGGATGATTTCTAGGTGTTACAAGGACTAACTCCTGTTTAGCCACTGGTACATATGCTAACTTTGTTTTAATACTTTCATTGTTTAGTTGCTCGATATATGATGAAAAAACCATATCGTATTTTTCTGCAATTAACTTTTTTACCAATTCTTCAGTATTATTTTGATAAAAATTAAACGAAATACTTTTATTTGCCATATCTTTTTGAAACACTGTCACTAGTTCTGGAACAAGTTCTTGACCCAGAGTGTACGTGAATCCTACATCAACATGTCCTTGTCTCACATCCAGCAACTGTGAAACCATCTTTTTTCCTTCATTCAAAGTCGTGAGACTACTTTCAACATAGTTTAAATAGATTTTGCCTATTGCTGTCAATCTAATATTTCTTCCATCTTTTTCAAATAGTGGAACACCTAGGTCACTTTCTAAATGTTCTATTGCGTAACTCAGTGAAGGTTGAGAAATTGATAGATTTTCTGCGGCTTTTGCCATATGTTCTGTGTACGCCAATTCTCTGAAAAAATAAAGATGCTTTAAATTCATAGACTCCATCTCCAATCATGTTAACAATAAATAATATCTATGTATAAATCAATTTTACATTATTTATTCCAAATAATGTGAGCACTGCTCTTTTTAACATAGGTTTCTTCCTACATCTTTTTATAGCATGTTTAATTAAACATTCCTACCGTAATCATAGAAATATTGTGTATTATTGTATATATTTTAAATACTAAACTTTTTCAATAGAATTTTTTTATGAATTAATAGATTTTTATTTATTTATTATTCTGAATTAATTATTTATAATATGTGAATAGAATAACAAAGTTAGTGAAAAATTGAAGGGAGTTTTTTTATAATGACAGAACGTATTGATGGACACACAATTTTAATTGGATTAATGGCTTATCCTATCAGGCATTCCATGTCTCCTACCATGCATAATAACGCTTTTGCAAAACTTGGATTAAACTATGCTTATCTTGCTTTTGATATCACAAACGAGAAACTTAAAGGGGCTGTTGATGCTATTCGTACACTCGATATGCGTGGCTCAAATGTTTCTATGCCAAACAAGCAGAAAGTTATTCCCTATCTCGATACTCTAGATTCTGCTGCCGAATTATGCGGAGCTGTAAATACAATTGTCAACGATAACGGTATTTTAACTGGTTATACAACTGATGGTACAGGTTTTATGAAATCACTAGCTGATGAAGGATTAAATATTCACGGTGAAAAAATGACTTTGGCTGGGGCTGGTGGAGCTGGAACTGCAATTGCAATCCAAGCTGCATTGGACGGTGTTGCTGAAATTTCATTATTTAATATAAAAGATGCTACCTGGGATAATGCTGTCAGAAATGTTGCGATTATCAATGAAAAAACAACTTGCAAAGCAACACTCCATTCGCTGGAAAATAAAGATGATTTTAAAGCAGAAATCGCCTCGAGTGCCATTTATTGTGATTCTACCGGAGTAGGAATGAAGCCCCTTGAAGACATGACGCTTGTCGAAGACCCTACATGGTTCCATAAGGATATGATCGTTTACGACACTGTTTATTCTCCAAGAACAACAAAATTAATGGAAGTTGCAAAAGAAGCTGGTGTAAACCACGTATTTAACGGATTAGGAATGATGCTCGAACAAGGTGCGGAAGCCTTCAAACTCTGGACAAATGAAGAAATGCCCATCGACTATATCAAGAGTTTATTGTTTGATGATGTAAAAAAATAGGGGGAAGCATAGATGAAAAACAAATATATTCCAACTGCTTTTAGCCTTTATTTAAATTATTTCATTCATGGCTTTGGGGTTATAATTTTGGCTCAAAATATGAATTCCTTAGCTAATCAATGGAATACTACAACAGCTGGTGTAGCAATTGTCATTTCTTCATTAGGTATTGGCCGACTAATCGTTTTACTGATATCTGGTGCTTTATCTGATAAATTCGGTAGGAAGCCTTTCGTCGTCTTAGGTGCTTGTACCTATCTAATTTTCTTCATTGGTATCATTTTAAGTAAAAATATAACCGTTGCATATATATTTGGTATTTTAGCTGGAATTGCCAATTCATTTCTGGACTCAGGAACCTATCCCGCTTTGATGGAAATGTTTCCTAATTCCAAAGGTACCGCTAATGTTGTCATAAAGGCCTTTATTTCTGCAGGGCAATTCATTCTTCCTCTAATGGTTAGTTTCTTCATTGCCAATAATTTATGGTTTGGTTGGAGCTTTGTATTTTGTATTGCTATATTGATACTAAATGGAATTTTTATGATAACTTCTAGCAAATTTCCTAAAATATCTTCGGTAGACGAAAAAAATTCTTCAGTAAAAATTGAAGAAGAAAAGCCTGTCAATGTAAAAGCAAATTTATGGATTGATGGTACACTTTTTATACTTTATGGATACATTTCGCAGTCTACATTCTATTTAGTTAGCCAATGGCTGAGCGAATATGGGCAAAAAGTTGCTAATATGAATGCTACTGGTGCTCATACATTAATTAGTTATTACAGCATCGGCTCATTAGCATGTGTCTTCTTCACTGCAGCATTAGCAAAAAAAGCTGTCAAAGAAATAAGCTTTTTGAGTGTATACACACTAATATCATTCTTATCATTATTAGTAATGTATCTTGTTCCTAATTCTATAATCTGCACTATCATGGCTTTTGTTGTTGGTTTCTCCGCTGCTGGTGGCGTCATGCAGCTTGGCTTAACTGTAATGTCTGACTTTTTCCCACAAGGTAAGGGAACAATTACTGGCGCTTTTTACACCGCTGGCTCAATTGCTTCATTTACCATCCCTCTAATTACAGGGATGATGGCTTCCAACTTAGCACATATAATTTTATTCGATGTCTTTATTGCTTTAGCTGGTTTTGTTATTACAGTTCTAATTACAATTCGTTACCATCAACTTTTTAAAAAAGCAAAAAAGGAGTTGCTAAAATGAAAAGCACTAAAATAAAAAACGTCATTCTAGGTACGGGACGTCCCAAAGTTGCTGTGCCCATGACAGGAATAACCGAGCAAAAAATTTTGGAAGAAGCAAAAGAAATTGTTGCAAAAAAACCTGATATTATTGAGTGGAGGATAGATTTTTTTCAAGACGTAACAGATATTGTAAAATTAAAGGGTGTCACCGCAAAATTAAGAAAGATCATCAAGGATACTGCCCTTTTAATCACATTTAGAACATATCGAGAAGGTGGTAATCTAAAGTTATCTGATGAAAAATATTTTAGCATTGTTCGAGCACTTATTGAAAATAATCTCGGTGATGCTGTTGACTTGGAAAGATATCATGATGAAGCGGAGTTAACTGCATTGTTAACTTTATCAAAAGCTAATCATGTGATTGTTATTATGAGCAATCACGATTTTCATAAAACTCCGTCAAAAAATAATATTATTGAACGTCTTCAAAGTATGGAGCAACTTGGTGCGGATATAGCCAAAATTGCAGTGATGCCAACAAACAGGAAGGATGTATTGGAGCTGTTGGCTGCAACTCAAGAAGCTAATGAGAACATAGACATCCCTATCATCACAATGTCTATGGGTGATTTAGGAAAAATATCTAGAATTTGTGGTGAAGCTTTTGGCTCTTGCTTAACTTTTGCATCTGTAACTGCAGCTTCAGCACCAGGTCAAATAGAGTTGAATCATTTAAGACAAGAATTAGACGACTTAAAAATTGCAGATCTTTAAATAACCTAAACAGGCTGTTTTTATAAATTAATGACATTAAAGGTGACTAGATGAAAAGACAAAATACTTTTTTTACCGTTTTCTTTCTGTATCTAAATTATCTAGTCCATGGCATGGCAATTGTAATTTTAGCTCAAAACATGCTTCCACTTAGATTGCAACTAGGCGCAAGTATTGCACAGATTTCATATATCATTTCTTCGTTGGGTATTGGAAGATTATTAGTTCTATACATTTCAGGATGGCTATCTGATTGTTACGGTAGAAAGCCATTTATAATCATTGGTATTTTAACCTACATTCCATTTTTTGTAGGTATACTTTTAAGTAAAAATATATTTGAAGCTTATATTTGTGGCATATTAGCTGGCATGGCAAACTCTTTCTTAGATGCCGGAACCTATCCTGCTCTTATGGAATTTTTTCCAAAGTCTCAAGCAACGGTCAATATTTTGATTAAGGCATTTGCCTCCATTGGAGAACTCATACTACCCTTATTGGTAACCTTTTTAGAATTACATTTTCTTTGGTATGGCTGGTCTTTTATACTATGTGCTATAATTTTAACATTAAATTTATTTGTTATTTTGACAAGAAAGTTTCCCTCCATTCCGATGAAGAGACGAATAACCATAACCAAGGACTCGCGTAAAAAGTTGCATATCGATATTCCTCATATTGCCGCCGGAATTTTATTGACAATTTATGGATACATTTCTATGTCAACTTTTTACTTAATCAGTCAATGGCTGACAGACTATGGTATGAATGTTGCAAATTTGAGTATGATACATGCTCGTTCTTTAGTTAGCATATATAGTATCGGCTCAATTGTTGGTGTTCTCATTAACACTTTGCTAGTTAGCTTTTTATTAAAAGAGTCATTTCTAATGATCTTTCACACATCTCTATCATTCTTGACATTACTGCTTATATCAATGATCCCTGAACCATCTATACTGTTTATAGGATCCTTTGTCATCGGTTTTTCAGCTGCTGGTGGTGTTATGCAGTTAGGTCTAACACTAATGTGTAATCTTTTCCCAGCACATAAAGGCCTCGTAACAGGGATATATTATACCGCCAGTGGTCTAGCTTCCTTTTCTATTCCGCTGATAACGGGTTTAATTTCACAGACAAATATTCACAATATTCTCTGGTTAGATGTATTCATTGCTATTATTGGGCTTATCTGTAGCCTATTAATTACAATAATCGATAAAATAATTTTTAAACAAAAAAATACAAGAAATTTAATCAAACGATAACAATTGGTACCATCCAATTGTTTTTTTAGTATCTTCGTAAAGAATTATTGACCTCAACCTTTTTTTGGATTACTCTCTATTTGTAAGTTGTTTATAAACTAATCAGTTTATGATAACTTTTATGGTCGTGTTTTCAACTTTTTTGAAAATTTTATCCATAACACTACATGAATCAATAATCTGAAGGAGGAAATAAAATTGGCTTACAAAACTGTTAACCCTTATACAAACGAATTAGTCAAAGAATTCCCAAATGCAAATGCTACTCAAATCGAAGAGGCTCTTACAACGACTCACAGTCTCTACCAGACATGGAAAAAAGAAAACGTTTCTGATCGTGCACAAAAGTTGCATGATGTTGCACAAACATTTCGTGATAATTCAGAAGAACTTGCAAAAGTGTTAGTTACAGAAATGGGTAAATTAATTGGCGAAGCACGTGGTGAAGTTGAATTATGTGCTATGATTGCTGATTATTTTGCTGATAATAGTGCCACTATGTTATCTTCTATCCCCTTGAAATCAACTGCTGGTAATGCTCGGATTGAAAAAGAATCAGTTGGTGTCTTATTGATGGTCGAACCATGGAATTTTCCATATTATCAGATTATGCGTGTCTACGCACCAAATTATATGGTTGGCAATCCTATGATTTTGAAGCATTCTTCAAATACACCTTGGGCTGGAGCAATCTTCCAAGAAATGATTGAAAAAGCCGGTGCACCAAAGGGAAGTTTGATTAACCTCTTCCTGACTCATGATCAAGTTGATGAAGTCATTGCCGATAGCCGCATTCAAGGCGTTGCTTTAACAGGTTCCGAGCGTGGCGGTAGTTCAGTCGCTCAAACAGCTGGTAAATATTTGAAGAAATCTTCAATGGAACTCGGTGGTAATGATGCCTTTATCGTTCTTGAAGATGCTAACATCGATGAAGTTATCTCGGTCGCGAGCCGGGCCCGTACTTACAACGCAGGTCAAGTATGTACTTCCTCAAAACGCTTCATTGTTGCTGATAAACTATACGATGAATTTGTAGCACGCTTAGCTGATAGTTATAAACATTTTGTTCCTGGAGACCCAATGGATGAAAAGACAACTCTTGCTCCTTTATCATCTGCAAAGGCAAAACAAACTCTGCAAAAGCAGTTGGATGATGCACTTGCTGCTGGTGCAAAATTATACTTTGGAAATACACCGATTGATCTCCCAGGCCAATTTTTCCAACCTTCAATTATCACGGATGTTACTCCCGATAATCCCGCATACTACCAGGAGATGTTTGGTCCAGTTGCACAAGTTTATCGTGCATCTAGTGAACAAGAAGCAATTGATATTGCCAATGATTCACACTACGGTTTAGGTGGTATTGTGTTCGCTGGTGACAGCAAACATGGTGAAGAAGTTGCACAACAAATTGATACAGGTATGGTGTTCGTTAATACATTTTTGTACACATTACCTGAAATTCCATTTGGTGGAGTCAAGCGTTCTGGATATGGGCGTGAAATGAGCAGCTTGGGACTAAATGCATTTGTTAACGATAAATTAATTGTTTCTGTTACAAAACCTGATTTAAACAATTTAGGTGGAGCTTTATTCTAGAAAAATTTGTTAATCTAATTTAAAAATATCTACACTCATTAAGTATGAGGGGGAGGTTCAAAATTTAACTTTTGAATCTCCCCCTCTATTTGTTTCATATAAACATGTTCCATAAGTCAAAATTCTCCCGACTTATGGAACAACTCCCTCATTTCTTTTTGACTCTTTGAACTAACAATTTCACTAAGTTATTTAAAGGCTGCTTACAACTTGACATATCCGTAAGCAATATATTTACCATCAACTTGTTTCACATAAACACCTTGTATTTCTGGATCAAAACCGGGGAACTTAGACATCGCACCTAATAGTGTCTGAAAGTAATCAATATCGACCTGCTTCCACTTTTCTCCAGGAGCAACAACAAAGACTCCTGGGGGATAAGGTAGAGCACCTTCAAGCGCTATTTGATCTTTAATTTGTGATAATTCGACCAATTTTCCTTTATTGCGTACAAATTCTAAGTCTGCTTCACTAGGAAGTTCTTCGTATGATTGAAAAGAATGTTTAGCGAAGAGTTTCTTTTGTAAGACAAAGGTTTGATGATCCTTGTAATAATTATGCATTTCTTTACACAATTGTCTCAATGTATAGCCATTATATCTGCCCTGACTTTTCGCAACTATCTTGGGTAACACATCAACTAACGCCGCATCTTCTTCATACTTTTGTTCAAATACAAGCAACTTTGCCAATAATTGCTCTAATTCATAGTCTCCATCTCCTGGTGTCAACAGGAATAGCAATGAATTCAGGTCTGCCTTCGCTGACATAACACGTTGTTCCGTCAAAAACGCGTTGACAACAGGTGCGGGTATGCCCGTTCGCTCGTAAACACCCTGTTCGACATCGATTCCAGGAGTTTTAATTATCAACTTGAATGGATCCTGCATGGCTTGTCCATTGTTTATCCGAGTAAAGCCATGCCATAAGTCTTCAGAATTAAGCATCCAAGCATTTTTATCAGTAGCAAGTTTTTCAGTTGTAATCTCATTCCAATTTACGGCATCAACCTTTTGGGGAACGAATGGAGCAAACAACTTTGAACTATTCAATAATTGTTTACGCCATTCAATTCCCCTTATCAAAGTCTTACCCCATTCATTTGCAGCAAAATTTTTTTCTGCCATATAAGCATTGACGACAAGTGACGCATAGACTGGATACGAATAACTTGTCGTTACATACTTCAAATACGTGTGATTGAAGTGTTTGTGATCTATATATCTAGCTTGTCCCTTTATATGGCTGTCTTTCTTCAATATCTGCGATGCCTGTGCAATCCCTGCTTGCTGCTTGTGAATTGATTGTGTCACCAAGATTCCAGGATCTTCTTGACCAAGATGACCTGTAAATGCAGAGAGTGATTCCATCAATGGAACAAATTGTTCATAACCACCCCATGCACAGTCAAATAAAATGTAGTCACATAAGGGACCTAATTTTTTTATAATCCTCTGAGCATCATAAATAATTCCATCATAGGTTTCTAACTGTATAACTGCCATCCTAAATGGACGTCTTTTTTTTGCCTTATCAGGAGCAACTTTCATAATTTCTGCTCTCAGTTTCTTTTCACTAAGATATTCTTCATCCAATGGACCAATTGCACCCAATGGATTACGATCTGTTGGTATGTATACCGGAATTGCACCTGTCATAATCAGCGCGCTATTATAAAGTGATTTATGATTGTTCCTATCAAATAAGACTAAATCTCCAGCAGTGAGTGCTGCCAATGAACAAATTGTATTTGCAGTTGTCGTTCCATTTGTTACAAAATATACCTTGTCAGCATGATAGGCTTTAGCTGCTTGCTTCTGGACATCAAGTGGTGTTCCTATATGGGTCAATGTATCGCCCAATTCTGTCACAGTATCACTGACATCTGCTTGAAAAAAGTTGTCACCCATAAATTTCTTAAACAATAATCCTGCTGGGTGTAGTGTGTAAAATTTACCGCCATGGTGCCCAGGTGTAGTAAAACTAACCGGTTTTTCCTTAGCGTAACTTATCAAGTCTGTAATAAATCTTGGAATACTTTGACTTTCATATTTTTTAGCAATTTTTTCAATCTGTTGTATTTGCTGTTTATTTTTCATATCCATGTCAACTACTGGGATTTTCAATCCGCTTTGATCCAAATTCTGTCTTATATCTTCCGCGATAGTCTCGCCTTTTAGCTTCACAATCACTGCTATCTCTGCCATATCTGTCTCGGAACTCAATAAGGTTACCTTTCTATCTTGGCTTCCTAAAAAAAAGATTATGTTTTGTGTTGCAGCAATCTTTAAAAGCTTCATCTGTTTTTCCCTTTCCTTTTTTAATTTATTTTAATTCAACTACATAATTACACAAGAAACAAGTTCAGGTTAACATGTTCCCTCCAAAAAGCCTTAAATTTGTTGCTCCAGAATTTATTTTTTTGCTAACATGATGAAAATAAGATTATAATAAACTTACTTTTAACAATTCGATGGAGATGACATATATGCTTGCAAAACTAGAAAAATGGCAACGTAATCTGATAGTCTTATGGATTGGTTGTTTTATTGCAGGCATTGGCTTTAGTGAAATTGCACCTTTTCTTTCCCTTTATGTTGGTGAACTTGGTAACTTCAGCAAAGGTCAGCTAACTATCTACAGTGGTTTAACTTACGCAATTACTTTCCTCGTTGTTGCTGTTGTTTCACCTATCTGGGGACACCTTGCCGATCGGCGCGGGCGCAAGTTAATGTTACTTCGCTCATCACTGGGAATGGCAATAATTATCGCAGCTTGCGGCTTTGTCCACAATATCTGGTCATTATTACTTTTACGCTTCCTACAAGGACTGTGTGCAGGTTATATTCCAAATGCCTCTGCACTAATCGCAACCGAATCTCCAAAGGACAAAAGTGGCTCTGTTTTAGGTATCTTAACCACAAGTTATGTCTCTGGTAACTTGATTGGCCCCGTCTTAGGAGGATTTCTCGCCCAGGTATTTTCAATCAGAATTACCTTTGTTTTAACTGGGATTCTCTTATTAATTGTCTTTTTTTTAAGCTTGTTTTTTGTACACGAGAATTTTATTCCTGTACCTAAACCTAAGAAAAAAGAAAAGCATAGCTCGACACTTGCGCAGCTAAAAAATCCTAGGATAATCATTGTGCTTCTTTTCTCAACAATGATTATCCAAATGGGAAATAATTCAATCACACCAATCATCAGTCTCTATGTCAAGGAACTCATGCATGGGATTGGACCCATTACAGTTGTTGCTGGAATAATTGCCGCCTTGCCTGGACTATCAACACTAATTGCTGCGCCAAGACTTGGTGAGTTAGGTGATCGCAAAGGAAATGGTAAAATTCTCATGTTTGGCTTTTTATTCGCCATCGTTATGTATTTCCCTCAGGGATTAGTAACCAGTGTTTGGCTGCTTGGGATTTTGCGATTCATGATTGGTATTTCAGATGGTGCTCTTTTTCCAACAATCCAGACCATTCTATCGAAAGAATCTCCCTCAAGATTAACCGGGACTGTGTTTAGCTGGAATCAGTCTTTTCAAGCACTTGGTAGTATGTTTGGGTCCCTTTTCGGAGGCATTATTCCCAATTTTTTTGACTATAATGGTGTCTTCATCTTTACTGCCTTATCTTTATTAGTAAATTTCCTTATTGTCATTATTTTTCTGCCCGAGCTTAGACCTCAATCCAATAAAAATTAATAAAAAACCAGCCCCCAAAAGTTAGCCTAAAAAAGCTAACTTCTGGAGGCTGGTTTATGCATCAAATCGCCTTTTTAATTGAAAATAACTTGATATAAAGTTGTAGCTATAATTGCGCCACAAATTGGTGCTACTACAGGAACCCAACTATAATAAAATTGTGAACTTCCTTTATATTTAAATGGCCATATAGCATGTAACAGCCTTGGCCCTATATCTCTTGCTGGATTTAAGGCAGGACCTGTTGGCCCACCGAATGAGACAACCAGACACATCACCAAGAAACCTAATCCAATAAAATCTGCACGAGAATCAACCTTATCAGCCGTAATGCATAGTGCACCAAAAACCAACATAAATGTACCAATGAGTTCGTTAATGAAGCCATTTAGCCTGCTATTTGCAGCATCAATTGTCGAAAATGTTCCAAGAATTGCTTCTGGATTCTCGGTTTCATTATAGTATGGACTATAAGCTAAAATAATCATTAGTTGTCCGAAAATCGCGCCTAACAATTGTGCAATAATATAAGGTATCACCTCTTGCCAAGGAAAACTTCCTGTGACTGCCAAAGCAATCGTCATTGCTGGATTAATCTGTGCGCCTGAGACCGTGGCAAACATCAATGCAGGAATCATAACACCAATTCCATAACCAAAGCCGATTAAGACCCAACCACCGTGAAATCCTTTTGTACCTTTTAGTTCAACGTTAGCTACAGAACCATTACCTAAAGCAACCATGATAGCTGTTCCGATAAATTCTGCTATACAGCGTATAAATAAAGAATAATGCATTAAATTCTACCCCACTAAAATATTTAATTTTTCTGCTTCTGAAAGTTCTTGGTTCATACGTCCACTGACAAAGCCTTGTAAGTCGACCGTAACATATTTATAACCTATTTGATTAAGCTTTGCAGTGATGGTTGTTTTCTTAGCAATTATGTTCATAATTTCTGCTTCAGGTACTTCAATTCTTGCCATATCTTCATGAACCCTAACCCTAACAGTCATAAACCCTTGTTCTCTTAAATATTTTTCGGCAGTTAAAACTTGCTGCAATTTTGTGCTTGTTAATTCAGTATTATATGGGAAACGTGATGAAACAGAACATGAGGGAATCTTGTTCCAATTCTTCAATCCAAGTTTTTGTGAAAGTTGACGAACTTCATCTTTATATATATTAGCTTGTTGCAAGATAGAAACAGCTCCAGCTTCATCTCTTGCACGAAGACCTGGGCGAAAATCAGATGCATCATCCATAATCATTCCATCTAACACTGTATCAGTACCAAATTTTTCAGCAATTCCCATTAACTTTGCATAAAAAATCTGCTTCATATAATACCATGAATTTGGTTTATTATTTTTTACATGTTCATCTGCTAAGTAATCTAATTCCACGCCTTTTACCTGTGCACCTAATTCTCCTGCCAACTTAATTGCCTTTTCATACTCATCATCTGAAAAAAGTTCAGAATTAGCTACCACCGCTAGAACATTCTCCTTACCAAGTGCATTGATTGCTTCCTTCAATACAAGGGTTGAATCAATTCCACCTGAAAAGCCAATCACAACTCGCTTGTAACTTGCCAAAATCGACTGTAGCTTCTTTTCTTTTTCTGTTAATATACTCATTTAAAAAAACTCCTTCTATAATTAATTGTTTTGTAGAAACTCTGTAATTCTATCTCTCAACTCACTTACTGCCACTCTATTTTTTCTTGCTAAGTCTACCAATTCATCATGCTCCAATGAAATTTTTGAAAAGCCATCATAAGCCAAATACTTAACATGGATATTTCCAAATTTTGTTCGCACAACTTTAACACTACGCTGCATTATTTTTCTATCCATCAGCTGTTGTCTAACACCGATTGATGTTGTCTTCTCAAATAATACTTTCACCAACTCATCACTTTTTGCTGGCGCTGCTAATAAACACAACTTGTACGCTGGACGTCCCTTCTTCATAATGATTGGTTCCGTCCAAACATCCTTGGCTCCTTTTTCAAGAAGAACCTGCATTACATCAGCTAGCTCTTCGCCAGTGATGTCATCTAGATTGGTTTCTATCAATATTATTTGATCCTGCTCTTGTGTGACCCTTTGATTGCTCAACAGAGAATTGCAAAGGCATCCCCGCAATGCATTCAAGCTACCAGTTTCTCGTGTCCCAAAGCCATATCCGACTTGTTCAACTATCAAATTAT
>NZ_JBDNTS010000018.1:0-45404 GCF_047719775.1 Liquorilactobacillus sp. | reverse complement strand
TTCTGATATTAACTGATTTTCACCAATTAATACCAGAACTAATCTTAGATTGTTTGTCACATGTAAAAACATTTTATAAATCAAGTACCTTCTTCTAATTTTATCGCCTTATGTTACACTTTAGAATTCCTTAAAAGCTGTATCAATTTCATCATACTCATCTTTTGTTAATACAAGATTTAATGCCTTGACATTGCTTAGTACTTGTTCAGGTTTGCGAGCACCTGGAATTACAACACTCACATCAGGATTAGCAACATACCACGCTAGTATAGCCTGTGCAGCAGTTGCATCATATTTTGCTGCAATTTCCTTAACACGTGACATATTAGAAATAATCTTCTTGAATTGTTCACTGCTGAATTGTTCAAACTTATCACTATCAACTGCACTATATTTACCTGTTAAGAGTCCTGATGCTAATGGAAAATAAGGTACAAAAGAAATTTGATTCTTTTTCAGATAAGGTAACAAGTCCTTCTCAGCAGTACGATGAACTAAGCTATAATTGTCTTCAACAATATCCACGTCACCATTTTTATTGGCTTCCTTAACTTGTGCAAGAGAGAAATTAGAAACTCCGATTGCTCTAATTTTCCCTTCTTTTTTTAAATCCACCAAAGCTGCTACAGCTTCATCCTTTGGCGTTTCTTCATCTGGAAAATGGATATAGAAAATATCAATATAATCTGTCTGGAGTCTTCTGAGTGCATCTGCTACAGCCTGTTTTAAGAAAGCGGGTGTGTTGTTATTTTTCTTATGCTCTTGTGCAGGATCTTGCGAAGCCTTTGTGGCAATAACCAACTTCGAACGATCATATTCTTTTAACACTTCACCAATAATTTCCTCAGAACGTCCTAACCCATACATATATGCTGTATCAAGCAAAGTAATTCCTGAATCCAACGCTGCTCGTACAACTGCATAGCCATCTCTATCATCTAGACTTTTGAAAAGATTGTGTCCTCCAACCTTATTTGTACCCAATCCTATCTTAGTTGCTATAACGTCACTCTTACCAATCTTAACTTCCTTTGACATTTTGAATCCTCCATTCTTTTCTGTATTCAAGGAGATTATACGACATACTATCCAAAAATTCTCTATTATCTGCTCAAGAAGATTTCAAGATATATCAATCATCCTTAATTCACATAAAGCTGCACTTTTTTTGGCAACCATTTAATTTTAACTGGCAGCTTTGGCCCTTTATCTCCATCTATTCGAGTTTCAAGCATTTCTTCCCCAATATTACGAACAGTGATCTCCTTAATATCAAAGGTAGTCAGAGTAGTTGACCTTCTTAAATTACCTGTCAATGCAAAGTATCCTAGATTCAAGAGCTTATTTATCTTCATATTGTTAAGCATCGTTAAGTGCAGTCCATCTTCAGTTTCTTCTAAATATTTTCTTCCGCCTATATAATTAGAAGTAGTCATTAAACAAACCCATACTTTAACTCTCATTGAAAACGTCTGATTAAATAAAAGTGTCTGATGTGAATGATTCTTACCAATCTGCTTAATTGCATTGTACCCATAGGCTGCAAAACCATATTTTTGCTTTTCTTTCTGTCTTACTTCATTAGAAATATCAGCTAAACTCCCAAAAACCAATGAACTAATAATTGCCTGTCCGTTACACTCACCAATATCAATAGCTTGTTGTCTGCCCCTTAATACAGTTTTAATCGCATCTTCAACATTATCAGATAAATTCCATTTATGCGCAAAATTATTGACTGTTCCAGTGGGAATTATCCCAATCGGAACAATTACCTTACTTCGTAGCAATGCTGTTACCAAAACATTGATTGTTCCATCTCCGCCGATACAGATAATTCGATCAACCTTTGGCGCTTCAATTCCAATTTTTTTCAACGCCTCGTCCTTGGTATTCGTTTTTAACTGATATACTGATAGGCCTCTGTTTTTTAAGATTATCTCAACCTGATCCGCAATTCTTTGTGACTTCCCGGCACCTGATTTTGGATTAAAATAAATCATTGTTTTCCCTTGCATAGACTCACCTCATTTTCTTATGTTTGTAGTTATTCTCTCACTTCTAAAAATAATCACTATAAATACTAAAAATGGAATAATTAAATATTTTTTCCTCCGCATGTCTTTATCCATACACTTTTTATAATTACTCTAGCACAACAATCATTTATCGTGACTTATTTTGCCTTTATAATGTTCTTATCAAAAAAACTTTCAAATAATATTTTTCGTCATTTTCCTGCTTATCTATTGACTAGTTTGCTAATTTTTTCATAAAATAAACTAATACCCATATTTATCGTTCTTTTTTTACTATACTAAGATAAAATGTTTTTACTATATACTATACTGCACTAAAAAAGGGGTCAAAATCAAATGAGTTTACTAAAGCTTTCAAATATCCATAAATCTTATTTTCTCGGCAAAACTGAAAGTAAGGTTCTAAACGGTATTAATCTGGAATTTAATACTGGTGAATTTGTATCAATCCTTGGGGAATCCGGTGGTGGAAAATCCACTTTAATGAACATTATTGGTGGCTTAGATCGAAACTTCGATGGTGAAGTTGCTCTTAATGACGAAGTTCTTGACCATCGCAAAGAAAAACAGTTGGATAACTATCGCAGAGGCACGATTGGTTACATCTATCAATCCTATAATTTGATTACACATCTTACTGTTCTTGAAAATGTCCTTGTTTCACTAGAAATGACTGAATTATCGCACACGGAGAAGATAGAGAGAGCAAAGGACTTACTAAACCAAGTAGGACTTGCAGATCAAATAAAGAAACATCCCAACCAACTATCGGGTGGGCAAAAACAACGTGTTGCAATTGCACGTGCTTTAGCCAGCGACCCTGATATCATCCTAGCAGATGAACCCACTGGAGCCCTAGACTCAGTGAATACACAAGAGGTTCTTGAAATCCTTAATAAGATTGCAAAAGATGGCAAACTTGTAATCGCCGTTACCCATTCTCAAGCTGTCGCGGATCATGGTACAAGAATTATTCGTTTAGTTGATGGGCAAGTAAAAGACGATGAACATCTTAAAGCTCCCTATGAAGTCACAAATAGCTCTACTCGAATTGCTTCACATCCATTGCCTGCAGGTGCAAGTTATGTTTCCGCATTCAGACACTTGATATATAATATCAAACAAAATTCACTAATCATCTTAGGTACTGCAATTGGAATTTTTGCGGTGCTCTTATTTTCAGGATTGGGCAATGGAATCAATTCTTATATAAGTAATCAAATTAATTCTCTGGTTAACCCTAAAACAATTACAGTTATGTCTAATCCCAGCGGAAAAAAATTGAACAATACTCAGGCACAAAGAGAAATTCAACAATTCAGTCAAGATCCAACTAACTTCTTTATCTCACAAGCTCAAATAAATGCCATCAAAAAAACAACAGGTACTTCGTATATCCAGCCCGGTTATCAACTAGGCACATATTCACTAAGCTACAACAATAAGAATGTCTCTTCTTCAGGCATTCAAACTTATACAAAGTCATATACATCGAATTCATTATCTAAGGGCAGCTGGCCCACAGGAAAAGAAATTGTGATTTCAAAGAACCAGGCAATTACTTTATCTGGAAGTTCAAAAAAATATCGGTCAATTATTGGAAAAAACATCAATGTCACTATTAATTGGCTTTCAAATAATAATACTCCTGTTCAGATGAAAACAGAGTTGACTATCTCAGGAATCTCAACTTCATCAAGTAGCGTATCAGGCGAAACAACCGTCCTTTCGTATTCAGAAACTCGGTCACTTTTATCTTCTGCGGGTGCTAGAACGGATCCTAATTTTATAGTTGTTAATTCAAAAAGCATCGACAATGTTGATACTGTGGCAAATCAAATTCGTAAACAAAAGGTTAATGGCAAGTATGCCTTTTCCGTTATAACTGTTGGTGATATTCTCAAGACAGTTAATAATTACGTGAGCCTGGCGTCAACTGTATTATCTGCTATTGCTGGTATTTCATTAGTTGTTTCGGCATTGATGATTATCGTAACAATGTATATGTCAGTTGCAGAGCGAACAAAAGAAATTGGAATCTTACGTGCTCTAGGAGAAAGGCGTAAAGATATCAGAAGATTATTTACTGCTGAATCTCTCTTACTTGGACTTTTCTCGGCACTTCTCGGATTACTGCTGGCATGGGGTTTCAGCATATTGCTGAACAACTTTATTTATGATTTAATCAAATTTAATATTGTTCAAATTAATCTAGCTAATGTTATTTTTGCTATTTTAGCCTCGCTCTTTATCTCAATGGTTGCTGCATTATTGCCTGCGCGAAAAGCTTCAAAATTAAATCCAATTGATGCATTATCTGCAGATTAACTTTCTTGTTTTTAATTTTTAGCAGGCTTAATTTCCCTCTTATCTAGAAACTTAGAAAAAAGCATCCATGGTTGTTGGTCTAATACTAACAATCATGAGATGCTTTTTGTATTCAAATATAAAAAACTATTTCACTTTAATTACTAATTTTCCTCTAGCATGGCCTGACTGGCTCTTTTTATGTGCTGCTCTTAGTCCCGCTGTAGTCAGAGGATATACGCTGTCTATGACCACTTTTACCTCACCCGCGACAATCCAATCCCCCAGTTCCTTCAATTGTTTGCCGTTTGGTTGTAACCACCAGTCTGAAACTTCTTTTGAACTTGCCTTTTGTTCCACACTCGGCTTGCCAGCAATTGTTACCAAGCGTCCATTTTCCTTCAAGATTGCTAGCCCATCATCAATTGCATTAACAGTATCAAAGACAGCATCATAATTGCTTAATACTGTGCCTATCTTGGCCTCATGGTAATCAATAACTTCATCTGCTCCTAGACTTTTTAAGAATTCATGATTCTTTTTACTCGCAGTGGCTGCAACATAAGCACCTAGATGTTTGGCAATCTGAATAGCAAATAAGCCTACACCTCCTGCTCCACCCTGAATGAGCACCTTATCACCTTTTTTTACATGCAGACGATCCACAACGACTTGCAGCGCCGTTAACCCTGCCAAAGGTACTGCTGCAGCCTCTTCAAATGTAATTTCATCTGGTTTAAGTGCTAACTTATCTTCCTTAACAGCTACATATTGCGCATAAGTTCCTCTTTTACCATCAGCATAGATATCCGGTCGTGCAAATACTTTATCACCAATCTTGAAATTAGTAACTTTGGCACCGACCTGTGTGATAACTCCCGCTGTATCCCATCCAAGAATTACTGGAAATTCCCATGAATATGCTTCTTTTAGATAACCTAACCGTGCCTTCCAGTCAATCGGATTAACACTCGTTGCATAATTCTCAACAAGTACCTCATCTTCAGCCAATTCTGGAACTCCCAACTCAATCTCATGTAAGTTATTTATATCGCCATATGCTTTAATTGCAACTGCCTTCATTGATCGACTCACTCCTATAATTTGATGATTCCAATTATACTCTGATTGATAGCATTTACAAAAGATAAGTAAATTTGAAAATGTAAAAAAGCTTATCTCACATTAATGAAATATTATATCAAAAGAAATTCTTTCTCGCTAAAGCAATTTTTAATTCTAAGTAAAACTTACGATTCATTTACCACGAATAAACTAACAAGCGTTAATACCTGTAGTTTATCCACCTTTTCAATCTTCACCATTATTTTTTAAATTTGAATTTCTACCTCATATATGCAGTTATCAAAAGTAGATAAACTATTTTCATATTCACTAGCAATTACAACACCAGAGCAGCTATGAGCCTGAGCAATTTTAATTGCAAATTGGCCATTCCAGTCATCAGTCAATATCTTACCTTGAAAACAAATTGAGTTTCTAGCCGGTAATTTCATAATATCTGGACAATTGCTAGGTATGTTACCGACAACCAATAGCCCCATTTTAAGCGGCGTAATGATATGTTTTTTAAAATCTTGCCAGTCCAGAACTAAAACAAATTGCCGAAGTACATCTAAATTCTTATACTCTTGACTATGACGCAAACGAAAAAGATCAATATGTCGTTGTTCTCGTGTTTTTCCAATACAAGAAACCTGCAGAATGTGACGTGTAGGTCTGTGTACTTTATAGGGAATATAGCTTAAGTCGTTATTATCATCAAAAGAAAAATACTTCTCATATTCAGAAATATCAAATGAAAGCTGTGAAAGTCGGTCAATTTCTTCAGTAACTTTCTTTTTTTGAATAACTAGATATTTTTTTAAATCAGAAATTTGGTTAGGACTAGCATAGATATCATGAATTTCATTCAGAGAAAGTCCAAGGTGTTGAAGATGCTTGATTCTATCAATAATATTGAATTGCTCATATGAATAGTATCGGTAACCACTATTTGGATTGGTATAACGGGGAGTCAATAAACCAATCTTACTGTAATAGCGCAGAGCTTGAACCGATAACCCAAACATTTCAGCAGTTTGTCCAATTGTAAATAGTTCTTCCACCAAACAAAGCACCTCCAATAAAAATGTTAATTATAAACCTCTAATGCATTTTTTAAATCGTTTATCAAATCCGTAGAATTTTCGATGCCAACTGAAATACGAATCATTCCATCCGTAATACCAAGTAAGAGCCGTTTCTCGCGGGGCATATCATAATGTGAGGAGAATGCCGGTACTGAAATTGTAGTTCTAAAACCACCGAGAGTCATTGCATAATGGACAAATGATAAACGATGCATAAATTCATTCATTTTTTCTTCATCATCAGGTAATTCAAAGCTAAGCATGCCACCAAAAGCATGATGTTTAAATTGACCTGCCGCTAGTTCATGCTGTGGATGACTATCTAAACCGACATAGTGTACAGTCTTAACAACAGGAATTGTTTCTAAAAATTTGGCAATTGCTAGAGCATTATCAGATTGTTTTTGAACACGTAATTCCATCGTCCGTATACCACGTTCACATAACCAAGCACTCATTGGATCAGCAGTTGAGCCAAGCAGTTGCTGTAAATAATTAGCTTCCTTAATAAAATCAATCGTGGAAGTAATAGAACCCACACAAACATCACTATGACCATTAGCAAATTTAGTCAGGCTATTAACAACAATATCTGCACCAAGTTGAATTGGTGAAATGATATGTGACGTTGCAAAAGTATTATCAATGATTAATTTAGCACCATTTTCATGAGCAATATTTGCGATTGCCCTAAAGTCTATCGTATTAATCATTGGATTTGAGATTGTCTCCGAATAAATTGCAACTGTTTCATCCTTAAAAGCAGCCTTAACTTCATCAAGATTGTTTATGTCAATAAATGTAACATTTACCCCGAATTTTTTCAACTTTTCCAATAATTCAATGGATTCCCCATACAGAGTACTATCGGCAATAACATGAGCCTGTGTCTTAGTAATTGTTAAAATTGCTGTTGAAATTGCTGCCATCCCAGAAGAACAAACAATAGAATCCTCTCCACCTTCAAGATATGTCATTAAATCTGCTAATGCTTTACGGTTAGGGTTACGTGTTCTTATATATGTGTAACCCTTAACCTTATAGCGCTCTTGTAAGTCTTCTAAATCATCAACATTAAATGCCGTAGTCATATACAATGGCATAGTTTCTGGATCCTTAGCTATTGTATCAATACGCGAACCTTTATATAAAATACCAGTTTCTCTATTTAATTCAGTCATGATTGAACCTCCAATTCTTGATTAAATTATATTTTAATGTCTACCACTAGTGTAGAGTCAATAAATTAAAAAATATCATAAGAAAGCTATATTTACCAAGGCATTGGAACCATATACGCATAAAAAAACAATTATGCAATAGATTCAATGTTATATTTAGTAACATTATATTATGAGAAAATTTAATTTAAGAATTCATGTTTAACAGCGTTTGTTTACGATTTCAACAATTTTCCTAATCAAATTTTTATTTTCTCCCTTGACTCTAGTCTAGAAACATAGTTGAAAATTAAAGTTACTAAGGAAATGGAGGAAACGACATGAAGAAAAAATTTTTATACAGCACTTTAGGCATTGTCGCTTTAGTCGCATTAATTTTTGGAATGGTTAGATTTATTTCCAGTGGCAACACTGATAACTCAAATACTACAAATAAAAAAACAGTACACATTTTGACATATGCTAATTGGAATCCATTTGAATACGTCAAAAAAGGCAAAATAGTTGGATTTGATATTGATCTTATTAAATTATTATCCAAGAAAGCAGGATATAACTACACAATAAAAAATGTCAGTTGGGACTCAATGTTTACACAACTCCAAAATAAATCAGCAGATTTAGGTATTGCTGGAATCACAGTTACTTCTGATAGAGAGAAAACATATGATTTTTCAAACACATACTTTGTTTCTCGACAAAGTATTGTTACAAAAACAAGCAGTAATATCAATAGTGCCTCGGATCTTAAAGGAAAGAAAGTTTCGGTTCAAACAGGCTCAACTGGTCAGGAAGCGGCAGAGAAAATTTTCGGTAAGAATAGTTCCAATATTTTAAAATCTTCCAGTGGTGTTACTGATCAAATGGTAATGCATAATCAAGTAGTTGCAGCTATTGGCGATGATACAAGTAACAAAAAATTTGTTCAAGCTAATCCAAACAGTGGTTTGAAAGTTGTGCAAGATGATAATGAATTTTCTCCTGAATACTTTGGCATTATGTTCCCTAAGGGATCTAAGTATAGAAATATATATAATAAAGCCCTTAAAAAAGCAATCAAAGATGGAAGCTACACAAAAATTTACAAGAAATGGTTTGGTATTAAACCAGATGTTAGTGCTCTAAAGAATACTGATTAGGAGAGTGTAGAAAATGTTTGATTTTAATTTAGTAATAAATTATCTACCGTATTTTCTAAAAGGCATTGGATATACAATTGGTTTCTCACTTTTTGGAATCATTTTCGGAACAATTTTGGGATTTCTTATTTGTTTAGGAAAAATGTCGAAAATGTCTTGGCTATCGTTACCATTTAAAGCTTATGTAGGGTTATTTCGGGGAACACCTTTATTGGTGCAAATCTTAGTAATAAATTTTGGTGTTGTCCCATTAATATTAGGACAGTCAAATAGTATCATTGCTGGAATATTAGCATTATCCCTGAATTCTAGTGCTTATATTGCCGAGATTTTCCGTTCAGGAATTCAGTCTATTTCTGAAGGGCAAGGTGAGGCTGCTGCAACTTTAGGATTGACTAATACACAAACAATGCTAAAAATTATTTTGCCTCAAGCTATCAAGGTAATCTTACCACCACTGGGAAATGAGTTTATCAGTTTGATTAAGGATTCTTCCCTTGCATCAGTGATTTCTGCACCTGAAGTTACCTACTGGGCCCAAGCCATGAACGCTCAGTACTATCGCGTCTGGGAACCCTATTTAACTTCTGCTCTAATCTACCTAATTCTGACGCTCTCAATCAGTGGAATATTACATATCTTTGAAAGGAGAATGGCTGTTAATGATTGAAATTGAACATTTAAAAAAATGCTTTGGGGAAAACATTGTTCTGAAAGATATTAATTTTAAGGTAGCTACTAATGAAGTAGTCGTTTTAATTGGTCCATCTGGCTCAGGCAAATCAACACTACTTCGTTGTATTGCAAAATTAGAGACTACTAATGAAGGTAAAATCATGGTTGATAATGTGAAAGTAACTGATCCGACATACGAAATTCATAAAATGAAGGGTAAAATTGGCATGGTATTTCAGCATTTCAACTTATTCCCCAACTTGACAATTCTCAATAATATTACACTTTCACCAATCAACGTGAGAAAAGTTACGCGGGCCGCTGCAGAAAAAGAAGCACATGAATTATTAAAAATGATTGGACTTGCTAACAAAGCCGATGCATATCCATCATCATTATCTGGTGGTCAAAAACAGCGAGTTGCAATTGCTCGTTCAATGGCAATGCATCCAGATATTATGCTATTTGATGAACCCACTTCCGCTCTTGATCCAGAAATGGTTGGTGAAGTTTTGAGTATCATGAAAATGTTAGCTCGACAAAAGATGACAATGATTATTGTAACTCATGAAATGGGTTTTGCCCGTCAAGTCAGTGATCGTGTAATGTTTATGGATGGCGGCAAAATTGTTGAACAAGGACGCCCTGAACAGATTTTTGATCATCCACAGCATCTACGGACACAAAACTTTTTATCGAAAATTTTAGTGTAGAAATGAGGCTAAGTGAATGGAAAAAATTGTGTATATTGTCGGTTCGTTCACACAGGTTGGTCTGGAATACTTAAAAGATCATGCTATCAAAACAATAGTTGGTCCAAAAAAAATTCCTGATGAAATTCTTAAGACTGTCGGTGATCAAATAACTGCTCTAGTTTATCCAGATTCAAACTTCTCCTTAGAATTACTACAACAATTACCAAATTTAAAAATTATTCTTCGTTGTGGTGTTGGTGTTGATAATTTACCCCTTAAAGAATTAACTAAGCGTGGTATTCAGGTCACCAATACAAAGGGAATTAATTCAGATGCAGTTGCTGAGATGACTGTAGGGTTAATGATCATGCTTAGTCGAAAAATTTTAATTGCCAATGCGGCATCTAAGATAGGTGTCAAAAAACTATATACTGACGAATTTACTGGAACTGAATTACGTGGAAAAACAATCGGTTTAGTCGGTTATGGACATATTGCCCAAAAAGTTGAATACCTACTAGCTGCTTTTGGAGCCGATATTTTGATTGCTAATCATACTCCCAAGGAAGTCAAATATGGTTGCCAAGTTGATTTAGAAACGTTGATTGAAAATTCAGATATTATCTCGTTACACATACCACATACTAAAGAAACAGAGAACCTAATTAGTGCTCAAAAAATTACCAAAATGAGTTCAAATACTATCCTTATCAATACATCACGAGGAGCGATTCTAGATGAAAAAGCACTTTATCAAGCTCTGGTTGAAAAAAAGCTGGGTGGTGCGGCACTGGATACCGTAAAAAATGAACCAATGAATCCTAATAATCCGTTGTTACAACTTGATAATGTTATTATAACCCCACATATTGGCTCACAAACATATGACACGATTGAAAAAACCGATCTCATGGTGGCAAAGGAATTCGTCCACTTTTTGGATACTAAACAAGCTATACATCCAGTTAATTTACTAGCAGAAAACGGAGGGAAATACCTTTAATGAAATCAATTAATAAGTTTGTAAAAGTTGCTAAGCAGTCAGGTATTCGCCATATTTCAGATTTTACAGATGACTTAACAGACATTATTCAACTGACTGTTGGCGAAATCGATCTCCCAACACCAGAAAACACAAAACAGGCTGGTATTCAAGCAATCAAGAATAACTACACAAAATATACATCCAATCGTGGTACAGAAGCTCTGCGGAAAGCAATTGCTACTTTTGCTGATACCCACTATGGTATGAAGTTTGATTGGCGCAAAGAAATAATCGTGACTGTCGGCGCAAGTGAAGGAATTGATTTAGCATTGCGAACGTTATGTAATGTTGGTGATGAGGTTGTGATTGCTGCTCCAGCTTATCCAGCCTACGTATCATCAACAATAATTGCTGGGGCAAAACCTGTTTTTGTTGATACTACTAAGACAAATTTCAAGATGACTGCAGATGCACTGGAAGCAGTTATCACACCACAAACCAAAGTGGTAATCTTAAATTATCCTAATAATCCGACAGGAACAATTTTAAATCAAACAGAACTATTAGCACTTGCCAAAATTATTATTAAACATGACCTTTATGTAATTACTGATGACGTTTATGATTTAATAGTCTACAATTCTTCCGGGCAAGCACAATCAATTGTAACCTTACCAAATATGCGTGAACGAACCATTGTTTTAAATGGTGTGTCTAAATCACATAGTATGACTGGCTGGCGAATTGGTTATGTCTTAGCCTCAATGGAGATCATCGACCAGATGTTTAAAGTCCATCAAACTAATGTAGGAACTGCCACCAGTATTTCACAAATTGCAGCAATTGCAGCACTAGAGCAGGATGCAGATAACCCTCAAAAATTAGTCAAAATATTTAAAGAGCGCAAAGAGATAGTAACCACAGCACTAGATGAAATGGGACTCACATACGTTGATCCCCAAGGAGCATTTTACATTTTTGTAAATATTAATAATTTAAAAATTTCATCGTGGAAATTTTCAATTAAGCTAATTCAAGACTATAAGTTAGCAGTAGTCCCCGGAAGTGCTTTTTCAGCTGACGGATATGTCCGTATTTCATATGCTGCTGACAAAAAAGTATTAACTGAAGCAATGAAACGACTAAAAAAAGCAGTAAACGATTTAAAAACGATTGCTAATAGTTGATGGTGCAGAATATTTATGGATATAGAAACGAGAAATAAAAATTTTCGCTTTGCATGGTTAGGAACGTTCATGGCTGGAATGGCCTTTAGCGAAGCAATCCCTTTTTTATCATTATATATTGCACAACTTGGAAATTTTACGGAAGCTCAAGTTGGATTATATACCGGTTTATCCTATGCCGCTTCTTATATTGTGGTGATAGTTGTTTCTCCATTTTGGGGGAAAATCGCGGATAAATATGGTCGTAAGCCAATGTTAATCCGTACTTCCTTTGGTATGGCAATAGTCATTTCTTTGATTGGCTGTGCAACATCTGTTTGGCAAATTATCATATTGCGAATGTTCCAAGGCTTTTTTGATGGTTATTCGCCAAGTGCAATTGCGTTAATATCAGCAGAAACACCTCAGAAGCAAAAAACAAAGATAGTAGCAACATTATCTACAGGGTATATCCTTGGTGGACTTTTAGGACCAATTTTCGGTGGACTTTTAGGTACAATTTTCAGTTACCGCATAATATTTCTACTTACAGGTTTCATATTACTATGTGTTGGAATTATTAGCCTACTAGGAATTAAAGAAGATTTTATTAAACAAGTAAAACAAAAACATCAGAAAAAAGAATCTTTGCTCTCAATTATGACTTTTAATATTATCCTATTACTAAGTGTTACAATGTTGCTTCAGTTAATTGAAAGTTTGATTACCCCCTTTATTAGCCTAGTAGTAAGCAAAATGATTAGCGACCAAAGCTATCTAAGCCTAGCTGCTGGTATCATATCGGCGCTTCCAGGATTAGCAACCGCCTTATCTGCAACACCATTAAGCAATTTAAGTACACGTCATGGTGAAATAAATATAATGTTGATTGCCGATGCAATTTTATTAACACTTTATCTATTCTTAGGATTAACAAATAGCTTGTTGATTTTTGGTATTTTACGATTATTGGGTGGCTTTTGTAGCGGTGCTTTATTTCCAATGACACAAGTATTACTATCTAAATCAACTGATAAAATCAGCACAATTTTTAGTCTAGGATTATCAGCTCAATCAATAGGTAGCCTGTTTGGTTCAGTTATGGGTAGTATTATCATACAATTTGTACCACTAAAAAATTTATTTTTAATTGCAGCTGTAGTATTACTAATTAATTTAATAATATTGTATTCATATAATAAAAAAAATGCCTCATAAAATAAAAATTAATATGCTTTAAATTTGCAGTAAATATTCACAAGTTTTTTTACTTTTTCGAGTCTTAATCTTTCAACTACAAACCAGTTGATAGTATTTCGTGCAGTACACAGTCTGTTACCAAACTCATAGTTTGCCGGGTATAATTTTTTAAAGGAGGATTTTCTATGAAAAAAGAAATAATATCTACACAAAATGCCCCTGCGGCAGTAGGGCCGTACTCTCAAGCCGTCAAGTTAGGAAATTTTTTGTTCTGCTCGGGTCAAGTAGGTATTGATCCCCAAAATGAAAAATTAGTTAGTGGAGGAATAATTGCGGAAACTAAACAAATTTTTAAAAATATAGAGTCTATATTACTAGCATCTGGCTTTATTACAGAGGAAATAGCTAAAGTCAACATTTACATGACCGATATTAAGGCATTTCAAAGCATTAATGAAATATATTCCTTATTTTTCAAAAACATTGATAAATTACCAGTACGTTCTACCATAGAAATTAGTGCTTTACCATTAGGAGCTTCAATTGAAATTGAAATTACAGCAATTAAATGTGATAACAAAGATTAGATATGTCCGCACATGCCTTAAAGAGTGAACTAAAAATAGCCACATACTTTTATAATGTAGAAACTCGACGTAATAAAATGCCGAGTTTTTTGCATTTTTTATTCATGCCTATGTACCACCATAATTATATGTTAATCAAGAATTAGACAATATATGCTTCAAACTTTTACTGCTTTTTAATAATACAAAAAACCTCAATGAAACAAAATGTCTCACCAAGGTTACTATTATTTTTATCCTTTTAAAACAAAAGGATCCTTTTTAATGTCTAAATAATATAAATGAAACTAACCATACGAGTATTACAGCACCAATGATTGACGGTATAATCGCCATTCCAGCTAGCTGTGGTCCCCAAGAACCAAGTACAGCCTCACCAATTGATGACCCCACTAATCCTGCAACAATATTACTAATCCATCCCATCGATTTGCCTTTACTAGTAATTGCACCTGCGATTGCACCTATAATCGCACCCACAATCAAGACCCATAACCAATGCATAGCCTCTCCCCCTTAATACAACAATATTTTCTAAAATTACTTATTAATCTTCGACTTTAAATCTTCAGCAGCATCTTTAACTGTGTCCTTAGCATCGCCAAATTTTTCTTTGGCCTTGCCCAAGAGACCTTCTGCCTTTCCTTGTGCTTCGCGAGCCTTGTCACCAGTCGCTTTTCCTTCAACTTCTTTAGCCTTACCAGTAACTTTATCCTTTGTTCCTTCAACTTTGTCATTCAAACTCATAAGTTTAGCCCCCTTCAAAGATTTACTCTGTAATTAAGCTACACGGAACACTTAACCCTACTTAGATTCTAACAAAGGTTAATATTGTAATCAATTTTTTTGCTTTCACAAAATTAAAACAAATATCTTTTTAATTTCTCTCCAACAAAAAAATCTCCATCACTCAAAATATGACTTTGTACAACCATCCTAAGATTGTCGAAAGGTTCATTAAATTTTTGATTTGCTTGCTTTTTTTGAATACACGAGTCTTGCAATTTTCAATAATTCCGTGACTATCAGTACAATTAATCCCGTTACGCTTGGGATTACCCAGCCATAAAAGAAATTAATTGATCCAGTGTGGAATATTTCCTGCATAAATGGTAAGTAAATAATTCCCATCTGGAGCAACAACAATATACCTATAATATAAAAGGCGATTTTATTTTGGAAGAAATATTTCGAAAAAACAAGATGATTATTTCGGATATTGAACAAGTAGAATATCTTACCAAAGATAATAATATTCAATGTCATAGTACTCCCCATCACATGTGACATTCCCAGAGCAGTCATGCCATTGTACATAATCATACCTAAACTCGCTATCAGAATCGAGACATAGGCAATTTCGACAATATCAAACTTCGTCAAAATCCCACGGCTGATGTCCCTAGGTCCCCTAGTCATGATTCCATTTTCTGCGGGTTCGAAGATAAAAGCAAATTGAATTGTCAATGCTGAAACCATGTTAATCCACAGTAATTGTGTCGGATATAGCGGCATCGTCTGATCTAACAGGATACTGAAAACAACAATTAAGCCTTCCGCGAAACTCGTAGGCAGTAAGAAACGAATTGTCTTACGAATATTGTCAAAAACTAATCGTCCTTCTTTGACAGCAGAAAGAACAGTTGTAAAGTTATCATCAGCCAATACCATATCGGCTGAACCTTTGGCCACATCCGTGCCTTTAATCCCCATTGCAACACCTATATCAGCTTGTTTAAGTGCAGGCGCATCATTTACGCCATCCCCTGTCATTGAAACAACGTGCTTCCTTTGCTGCTGTGCCTTCACAATTTTTAACTTATCACTTGGAGTTGTTCGCGCAAATACCGTATACTTATCGATTTTGTCAATCAATTCCTGGTCAGACATCTTATCCAGTTCTGGCCCCGTGACGGCTTTTAAATTCTCACCCATATCAAGCTGATTTGCAATAGCCAACGCAGTATTAGGATCATCGCCAGTAATCATCTTAACTTTAACGCCAGCATATCTGAGTTGCCTGATAGCAGCTTTGACTTCTTCTCTTGGAGGATCAATTATTCCAACTATCCCAACAAATTCAAACTGCTCCCCTATTTTTGCCGGATTGACAAGTTCTTCAGTCTCGTTAACTTTCTGTAGTCCCAGTCCAACCACACGTTTTCCTTGTTTAGAAAGTTTTACGACTTTATCTAGCCATTGTTGTTCTCCTGCAAACTCAGGATTAAACTTCTTGATTTTATTTAATAAAGTCTGTGGAGCTCCTTTGACCATTAAATAACGCTGACGTTCATCTTGTACAAGTCTTGCAGAATACCTAAATTCCGAATCAAAAGGAAGTGAATCAATCTCAGTTACATCTGGTTCTTTCCCAGTGATCTTATGATAGAGTCCCGTTAATGCCCCATCTGTCGGTTCACCTGTCAGCACCCAAGCACCATCTTCCAAATGAAATGAGGCATCAGTCGTCTGTCCAGCAATCTTAATAAGCTTACGCAACTTATCATCATTTTCCCAAGTTGCAACTCTATTATTAGTGTCAAGAATTTGACCAGAAGCATCATAACCAACACCAGACACCGTATATTCACCATTGAGAGTCACTATGTCAGTTACAGTCATTTCATTCTTAGTAAGTGTTCCTGTCTTATCAGTATTGACAATATCAACAGCCCCAAGGGTTTCTACAGCCGGTAAAGTCTTAACAATTGCATTTTTACCAGTTAGTTTTCTAGTACCCATGGCCAATACTACTGAAACACTCGCTGGCATCCCCTCTGGCATTGAACCCACAACCAAGGTAATAATCGCAACTGTCAAGGTAGGCAGACTATAGATTTCAAGATGCATTCCTAAGAAAAAGAGTAATACCGCAATTGCCAAAATAGCTAGTGATAATGTAATTCCCAACCTATTCAAGTTTTTCATCAGTGGTGTTGCTTTACTTTTGACTTTAATTACATCAGACTGAATCTTACCAATTTGTGACTGCATCCCTGTTGCCACTACAATTCCTGTACCAGAGCCACTTGTTACTGCTGTAGCGGCAAATGCCATATTTGCTCTTTCGGCCAATGGGACATTTTCTTTGGCAATTACCTCTTCAATTTTATCAACAGAATTAGTTTCACCCGTTAGTGTCGACTCTTGTATCTTCAAGTTATCAGCCGTTAACAAACGCATATCAGCTGGAACAGAATCTCCTGCCTCAAGACTAACAATGTCTCCAATCACAATTTCTTTAGCTTCCATCAGCTTACGTTGCCCATCGCGAATAACAAAACTCTCAGCTACCAGCAATTCTTGAATCTTGTTCAAAGCATTGTCAGCAGAAACCTCTTGAAAAAAGCCTACAAAAGCATTCGCGATGATTACAGAACCGATAACAATCGAATCTGGATAGTGTCACATTAGCAGTGTAACAATTGCAGTTATTGCCAAAATATAGACAATACTGTTATTAAATTGCTTGAAAAAAAGAAGCCAGTTAGATTTTTTCTTAACTTCAAGTTCATTTTTTCCGAATTTTTTCAATCTTTGTTCTGCCGCTTCAGTGCTTAATCCAGTAATTGCATCCGTCTGATACCTGTTCTCTAACTGTGCAGAACTTTTCTGCCAATTTTGCTTCTGACTGGGGGCGCCATCGTCTCCTGTGTCCTCATCTTGTTCAATTAAATGTGTTTGTTGATCATCTTGCATTAATAAAATCATCCTTTTCTATTCGTATTTTATCGATCTGGTATATGAAGCCCTAGTAATCCCTTTCTGATAGTCATCACCTCCACTTATTATTACTATTCATTATAAAGGATAGTGCCCTAAAAATAAAATTTCAAAGTTTTAAGATTGCAAAAAAACTTGTTATATTCAATAATTAACTGATGCTAATAAAAAGGACGTTTGAATATTGAAAAAAAGTAATCGGATCTTGATTTTATGTGCTATTTTCATAGCAACATTTATGACTTCAGTAGAAGTTACCATTGTTACCACCGCTTTACCTTCCATCATCAGTCAGCTTCATGGTCTCTCATTTCAAAGTTGGATAATGAGTTCTTATCTCTTAACAACTGCCATCACTACTCCTATTTATGGAAAACTAGCAGACATTTGGGGAAGAAAATCATTATTTCAATTTGGCATTGTACTATTTACCCTTGGATCTTTACTGAGCGGTCTAGCTCCCAATATTTTCTTTCTAATTATCGCACGCTGTCTCCAAGGAATTGGTGCTGGTTCTGTAATTCCACTTACATTCACTATTATCGCGGATCTTTATTCGTTCAAGGAACGTGCAAAAGTCATGGCATTCACTAATACCGCGTGGGGGCTGTCTGCACTTATCGGTCCACTCTTAGGGGGATTCCTCGTGGATCAATTAAGCTGGCATTGGGTCTTTTTCGTCAATGTTCCCTTGGGAGTATTAGTATTTGCAGTAATTGCAGCTGGTTACCACGAAACTTATACGAAACAAAAAATTACTGACATTGATAAGGCGGGAGTATTCTTTCTATCACTTACCTTATTGCTATTACTGCTAGGCATTCAGCTGTTAAACACCCAACTTATTTTTGGAATCATCGTCCTTATAATCTCAAGCGCTTGTTTGCTATTCTTTTCCCTAGCAGAAAGAAGGGCAAAAGATCCAATAATTCCAATCTCAATGTTTGCTAATCGTACATTCTCAAATCAAGTTATTACAGCCACTTTGTTAAGTGGGATTTTGATTTGCTACGAAATATATTTTCCTATATGGTTGCAGTCGCTCTATCACGTTCCCGCAACAGTCTCTGGACTTGTTGTAACTTCAAGTTCTGTTATGTGGCTGCTTTCGTCCTTTTTTGTTGGCCCTTTGCTACAAAGGTTCTCCCCTAAAAAAATTATATTAGTTGTCGTTGTCATCCAATGCATAAGTTATCTGCCTCTACTGGGAGCTAGTATGGCTTTCCCCGACTGGGCATTCTATATAATTGCCGCAATTAGTGGTGCTGGTATGGGAGTCGTTATCAGCATGAATATCATGCTATGTCAACACTTGGTCACACCGGAACAAGTTGGGTCAGCAACAGCCATAATCACCTTGGGCAGATCGCTTGGACCAACTATAATGACTGGGATATATGGAGCTGCCTTAAATATTATTATTAAAAACAATCTTGACGGGATTTCACTTACTCAAGTTAACAACACTATCAGTTCTGCTAGTAAAAAGACGGCTGAAAATCAACTTAGTATTGAAAATATTATTTTACAAGCACTGCATGGTGTCTTTGGAATTGCGATTCTTCTTTTTATTGTTATCCTTATTGCTAACTTACTTGATCCAAATAAGAAAATCATCGACTAATTTGACAGTTGCGGGAGTATTCTTTACACATTAATTACAATATTTATAACAGTTTCTTACCCTACCGGATTATAATAATCGTTAGATAACAATCTTTTTGATTGAACTTCTAAAAGGGTGGTAAAAAATAATGGAACAAACTTTGATTTTTGGTCATCGTGGCTTCCCTGCAAAATACGCTGAGAATTCACTTGAAGGCTTCCGCTACGCAATTGAACATCACATAGATGGATTAGAATTTGATATTCATTTGACCAAAGACAGCATACCTGTCGTGCTTCATGATGAAACTGTTGATCGAACAACCGGTGAAAAGGGAGAAATTCGCTCCTTTTCTCTCTCAGAATTGCGTGAATTCAAATTAGATAATGGTGAACCAATTCCAACTTTAGCTGAAATACTTGAATTAGTTGGTACCTCTCCAGTTCAGTTGAATATTGAGTTAAAAACTGACAAAATAAGTTATCCTGGAATTGAAAAAATCGTTCTTGATACCGTTAAGGGTTATAATTTGGACAAACCTGTTATCTATTCATCTTTCAATTTGGATACATTAAAGAGATGCAAAAAAATTGATGCTTCGCAGCTATATTGCTGGTTAACTATGCACAAAGTACCTGAAGCTGCACTATTTATTAAAAAATTGGGTTTATCAGGGCTGCACCTGCACCATTACCAAAAAGGTGATATTCTCCAAAGAATTTGGACAGTGAACGACTCATTTAAAATCAAAAAATTATTTAATCAACAAGTAGCAGGAATCATTACCGATAATTTTGAAAAAGCCTTTAAAATCAGAGAAAAAATGTTGTAAAAAAAGAGGATATGCTAGGAGTCAGATAAATTTGAGGACTAAACCGAAATTATGTGGAAAATTTTGACTTATGAAACGCATTTATTCGTGATCAATAGAGGACTAGATCAAAAGTTAACTTTTGATCTAGTCCTCTATTGATTCCAGAAAACACAAACCTATGCTTCCTAACGTCTCGTAACCGCCACTAATTTATCACCAACAGTCACCCTTTCTGTCTTGATTCTATCTACACTTGCATAATCAACAGTATTTGTCACCACAACCATCACCGTTGTATCATATCCAGCAGATTTGACAGCTACTACATCGAAATTCCCTAACTTCTGGCCTTTTTCTACGTGCTGTCCTTGAACAACTTCAGAAGTGAAATGCTTTCCCTTAAGCTCAACAGTATCAATTCCAAGGTGTAATAGGACTTCTGCACCATTGTCCGACTTTATTCCATATGCATGTTTTGTTTCATATGCAACAGTGATTTCACCAGAAACTGGGGCAAAAACATCTCCATTATTTGGAATAATTGCAGCGCCATCACCCATTAACTTGGCTGAAAATACCTTATCATTCACAGTAGTTAAAGATTCTGCTTCTCCGGCAACTGGAGCGACGATAATCTCATCTTTGAGATTTATTTGTCGTTGTGCAACTTCAGTAGCCTCTTGTTCAGTACCGCTTGCAACTGGTAATGGATCAATTAATTGCTGATGACTCTTTCCATATAGATAAGTTAACGTAAATGCCATTGCAAAACTAATTAATTCTCCAACTGCATACATTGGAATTGACTTAACATCAACCGACAAGAACCCAATAAAGCCAGCTGAGCCAAGCGAACGTGCCAAAACATGGAAGAAGCCTGCAAAAGCAGATGAAATTCCTGCAGCAATGATCGCACAAAAGAATGGAAACTTGAGTTTCAAATTAACTCCAAACATTGCTGGTTCTGTAATTCCTAAAAGAGCAGATGCACTCGCTGAAGATGCAAGACCACGTAGTTTTTGGTTTTTTGAAAGTAAGTATACCGCAAGACAGGCCGCACCTTGAGCAACATTAGCCATTGACGCGATTACAAAAATAAAATCACCACCGGTTTTTCCAATGTTTGAAATAAGCTGAGTCTCAATTGCTGGGAAGCTCTGATGCAATCCTGTAAGAACAATTGGGGAATACAATAATCCAAAGACCCCAGTCCCAACAAAACCACCAGTGTTATATAACCAAACAATTCCACTTGTGATACCATCACTGACCGTTCTCATCACTGGACCTACAACTGTAAAGGTCAATAACCCAGTTATAATAATTGCTAATAGTGGTGTAAAAGTAAAATCAAGGGCACTCGGCAATTTTTTGTGAAAGAATTTTTCTAGATTGGCTAAAATATAAACCGCTGCCAAAGTTGGAATTACTGAATTTTGATAACCTGCTTGGGCAACATTCAAGCCGAATATATGCCAATATGTCATCTTCCCCGCCGCCAAAGCTGTAGCAACATCACCAGAAGTTATTAATGATGGCGCACACATTATCATTCCCATTGCGGCTCCGAGATATTGATTCCCACCGAAGCGCTTCGCAGCTGAAACACCCACTAAAATTGGCATAAAAGTAAATGGTGCACCTGCCATCAAATTAATAATTTCATCTAGCCCTGTAAATTGTGGATACATCTGAATAATTGATTTAGCACCAAACAACCCTTGTGCAGTTAAAATATTATTAAGGGCCATCAATAAACCACCGGCAACTAAGGCTGGAATAATTGGAACAAAAATATCAGATAATAACTTTATGAATGCCATTACTGGATTAAATTTTTTGTCTTTTTCTACAACTTTTTTCAATTCTTCTGTGGTCGCTTCTGAAAGACCGGTCTGTTTTATTAATTCTTCATAAACATTGTTTACATCACCTGGGCCGATAATAATTTGAAACTGACCATTGGTTTTAAATGTCCCCTTGACTCCTGGATTATTTTCCAATGCATTTTGATCAATTTTTTCATCATCTTTTAACACTAGTCTTAAACGTGTAGCACAATGAGCTGCTGCCACAATATTATCTTGATTAAGAGCTTTTATAATATCTGTAGCTACTTTTTTGTGATTCATGATAATACACTCCTTTTTGAAAACGTTTTATTTACACTCCTATCATACCTAATAATTTCAATATGTCAATCGTTTATCACAAAACTTTTTTTTATTTATTTGTTGTTGTTATATATAGGATTAAAATGGTATTCGTTTGACATATTAACTTAAACACGATAAAATCAGCTCATATAAGATAACGGTTTCAAGGAGGAATATCTTTATGAAGTGGACACGGAAAAACTTATATTCACAATATGGTAAATGGTCAGCTGATTATTTATTAACGTTGCAGGCACAAGCAGCTAAGTCAAGCTTCCGACCAACATATCACATTGCACCAACCTCTGGATTACTAAACGATCCAAATGGCTTTTCCTTTTTTAATAACCAATGGCATTTGTTTTACCAATCTTTCCCCTTTGGACCCGTTCATGGTTTAAAATCATGGGTCCATTTAGTTTCAGATGACTTAGTTGACTGGCGCAATTTAGGAACTGCCCTAACTGCAGATACAGTTCACGACTCGCATGGTGTTTATTCTGGTTCCGCAACAGTCATTGATGAACAGTTGTTCTTAATGTACACAGGAAATGTCCGCGACAAGAATTGGGTTCGCCACCCATTCCAAAATGGAGCTTATTTGACAACAGATAATCAGTTTACAAAGTTAGCTCACCCATTAATTGAACAACCAAAACATGTAACCGATCATTTTAGGGATCCACAAATTTTAAAGAAAGATGATACTTATTTCGTATTACTTGGGGCACAAGACGCAGCTACCAAACGTGGAAAAATTTCTATTTTCAAATCGAAGAATTTAACTACCTGGGAAGATTTAGGTTATCTTAATTTCACGCAACAAGATATGGGATATATGATTGAATGCCCCAATCTTGTTGCCATTGATGGAAAACCAGTTCTTATTTTTTGTCCGCAAGGTCTCAACAAGAATATTATTAATTACAACAATATTTATCCAAATACCTATCTTGTCGGGGATACTTGTCAATTAGAAAAAGGTAAATTCAATAGTAGCCATCGTCTTGAACTGCTTGATCATGGTTTTGATATCTACGCTAGTCAGGCATTCAACGCACCCGATGGGAATGCTTATTTAGTTAGTTGGTTGGGATTGCCTGAAATTGATTACCCAACTGATTCTGAAAACTGGGCACATTGTATGAGTGTGGTGAAGAAGCTGACTATCAGAGACGATAAACTTTATCAAGAACCTGTCGCTGCTATCAAAAATTATCGTGAGGAACATGCAGTATTACATGGGTCACTAGACAGTCGGCAAAGAAAAGTAATCGTGGAAAAAGCTACGTTATCGTATGAGTTGGAACTATCTTTTCCCAAAAATCAGCAAGGAACCCTATCCTTATTGAATGGGCCTGATTCAGAGGGGTTAAAATTGCATTTTTCAACTTCTTCAGCTGCATTTTTTGAAATTGATCGTAAAAATTGTGGTCAAACTTTTGCAACAACTTATGGCACTAAACGCCGTGTATCTCTACAAAATAACGCACCTATTAAATTGCATATTCTTGTTGATCACTCTACATGTGAAGTTTTTATAAACGATGGAGAACTTGTTTTTAGTCAGCGCATTTTCCCAAACAACAATGATTTGCAAATCGTACTAGCTAGTGAAAGCGAAGTCATTTATAATGGTGATTGGTGGAAGATTTCAAATACAATCCACTAAAAGGGGGCTTTTGCGTGCGTCCAAAATTAATTGACGTTGCAAAAAAAGCAGGTGTCTCAGTTACAACAGTTTCTAGAGTAATCAATAACTATGGATATCTTAGTCAAGCAACTAAGGATAAGGTCCATGCAGCAATGGACTCGCTTAACTATCAACCAAATTCACTAGCACGTTCACTGCATGGTAAGAAAACACAGCTAGTTGGTGTGATTTTTCCTTCAATCATTAATCCCTTCTTTGCAGAACTAATTGAGCAGATTGAAAATAAATTATTCTCAAATAACTACAAAATAATTCTTTGCAATAGTGCTGATAATAGAGAAAAAGAACGCGACTACCTAAAAATGCTGATTGCTAATCAAGTTGACGGCATAATCGCAGGAACTCATAATTTAGGCATTAATGAATACAATAAAGTCGGGCTTCCAATCGTTTCTTTTGACCGGTTGCTATCCCCGAACATCCCGATTGTCAGTAGTGACAACTTCAAAGGGACTTCAATGGCAACTAGTGAACTTTATCAAGCTGGAGCTAGACATATTTATTTTCTAGGGAATCCACGAAAAGCAGGAAATCCCACTGATTATAGGCTTCAAGGCTATCAATCGACAATCAAAAAATTAAAGCTGACTTCACATGTTCACGCTATCAACTTTGCTGAGTCGCCTACTCTAAAGTTGCTTTCAATTAAGAAATTGCTGATGCAACACAATATAGATGGAATTGTTTGTTCTGATGACCTAACTGCGATTCTTGTTCTAAAGACCGCAAATGAATTGGATATTGCTGTTCCCGAGCAACTAAAAATTGTCGGTTTTGATGGAACATCATTCATTCAAGAGTATCATCCTGAATTATCGACAATTGTTCAGCCGATTTCTGATATTGCTTCTTTATTAGTAAGTATTCTACTTCAAAGAATTGATGAACCAGATTCTAAGCTTGAACAAACACAGTACATTTTACCTGTAAAGTTACTCCGTAGTCATTCAACATTTGGCTACTAAATAAAAACATAAAATTATCGGAGGTTAGTTTAATGCTCGTAGGAAGTATTGAAGCTGGCGGAACAAAATTTGTCTGTGCCGTTGGTGATGAAGAATATAATGTTAAAGAAAGTATTAGTTTCCCGACCGTTAAACCCGGAGAAACACTAAAAAAAGCTGTTGATTTTTTTAAAAAGTTTCCTGAATTAAAATCAATTGGAATTGCCTCTTTTGGGCCAATTGAAATCCGTCCATCCGCAGTGAACTACGGTTATGTGACTTCTACTCCTAAGCCTGGTTGGAAAGATACCGATTTTGTTGGTGTAATCAAGGATGCCCTTGATATCCCAATATTTTGGACAACCGATGTCAATGGTTCTGCTTATGGAGAATACATGGCTTATAAAAATAAAAAAGAAGAGCTTAATTCTCTGGTCTACTATACAGTGGGAACTGGGATAGGTGCCGGTGTTATTATTGATGGGAAGTTCATTGGCAGCCAAGGTCACCCTGAATTGGGCCACGTCTTTGTCAAACATCATCCAGCGGATTTAGACTTTAAGGGAACTTGCCCTTATCATGGCGATTGCCTTGAGGGATTAGCTTCTGGTCCGACGTTCAAAGCCCGATTGGGAGTCCCCGGTCAAGAGGTTCCTTTGACTGATCCAACGTGGGATATCATTGCCTACTATATTGCACAGGCAGCAGTGCAGACGACACTTACTTTCAGACCACAAAAAATTATAATTGGCGGCGGTGTTTCAAGCGAAGAATTTCTAGTAAAAGTCCGAAAGCAGTTCAAAGAATTATTAAACGACTACATTGACGTAGCAAATCTAAATGACTATATTGTGACACCACTTGTCCCTAAGAATGGATCAGCAACTCAAGGTGATTTTGCATTAGCAATTAAGGCCATGAAGTAAAAAACTTCCTTTGAGATCTTTTAACTAAAGACTCTCAAAGGAAGTTTTTATATACTTTATTGTTTCCTTGTCCTCATCCAGACACGATACAGTGTCAATAACCAGGTAAATGAAATAATATATGTTGCACTTGTGAAAGCAATATGCATGCCATACACAAAAACACTGGCATCATGAGCTGGGTAACTAGTAATTGTATAGCCTATCTTTTGACTCATAGCAAAATACAAAATTGTGGTCACAAGGCTTGTTCCAGAAATCATCCCTAGATTTCTAGCCAGTGCATTCATCGCTCCAGCTACACCTAGCTTTGCTTTAGGTGCATTGGTCATAATCAAAGCATTATTGGGCGTTTGGAAAAATGACATACCTATTCCACCAAGTACCAAGAGACCTCCTACAAATAATAAAGAGGACTCACCATTAACGACCCTCCAGCCGAAAAATGAAAGTACCAAGACTGTTAATCCTAATAGTGTGACATACTCCTGGTCAAATTTATCTGCGATATAGCCTGCGATTGGTGTTCCAATCAGCATCGTTACTGGCCAAATCATCATATAAATCCCCGCAGTTCCTGACGAAATCCCTCTTAGATTTTCAAAATAAAATGGTAATAACACATTGATAAAAAAATTACTTGTAAATATTAGAAAGGCAGCAATCAGGCTAATCGTAAACAACGAAGATTTAAAAATCGTTAAGTCTAACAACGGCTTGGTCGTGTGTAATTCATGAACTATAAAATAAGCTAATAATGCGATTGAAACGACAAATGCTCCCATTGGGATAGCTTCTACAAAGCCTTGCTCTTGCCCAATATTTACTCCTAAAAAGAAGATACTGATTGTCAAGAACAAACTGATAATCCCTAAGTAATCAAAAGTAACCTTTGCAACAGATTTCGTTTCTTGCGGTAATACTTTTATTCCAATAATAATTGCTATAATGCCGACAGGTACATTTACCCAGAAAATATACGACCATTTAAAATGTTCCAATATTAGTCCGCCAAGACCTGGTCCAGTAATTGTACCTAACGACACAAACATTGCATTTAAAGCCATTGCACGCGCACGCATCTTCAAAGGAGCTGCCCCTGTTATGATCCCAAAGCTATTACTCATTGTCATCGCAGCTCCCACCGCTTGAATAATCCGTGCAAAGAGCAGAAACCATAAACCTAGATTAATCCCAGCAAGTAGCGAACCAATCGTAAAAACATAAGTTCCAACTTTAAAAACCCTGATTTTCCCTATCTGATCACCCAAGCCTCCCAAAAAAGTTACTAATCCTGAGATAAATATTAAATAAATTGCTACAGTCCAAGTCGCTTTATTCATAGGAATTGATAAATCTTTAGAGATTACGGGTAAGGCAATATTAATAATTGATGAATCTAAAGTTGACATAAAAGTAAATATTCCTACCGCTGCAATCATCAACCAAATATTTTGCCGCGCTTTACTGTCCCCATTCTTCATTTCAAAACCTCCATCATCCTCTTTTATAATAAAGCAAATTTTCATTTTGAAACTTCATTATACAAATGAGTTATCTTCACTTATGCTAACCAAATAAAAAGAGTTGCTTAAAATTGCTACAACTCTAACACTATTTATATTTATCTCACATAGAAAAAAATAGAATCCACTAAAGATACTCTCAACCGTGACTATAAAACATATTTTTCAATTGCTTCTGCTACTCCATCATGATCGTTATCAGCAGTAGTTACACTCGCTGCCTCTTTAATCTGTGGAATAGCATTCTCCATCGCAACGCCCAACCCTGCAAATTTAATCATACTTAAATCATTTTGCTCATCGCCAATTGCCATGATTTCATCTGGTTTTATTCCAAGAACTGTTCCTAACTTAGACAAAGCATTCCCCTTGTTAACTCCTTTTGCATTGGCTTCTAGATAAAAAGGTGCACTTTTAGTAAAAACAAGATTAGCTTCCATCTTTGAAAATGGTTCCCAATTACTTAAAGCCTGATCTAAAATAGCTTGATCATCAATAAACATTGCCTTGATTAGGTTGACATGACTCATCTCATTCGGTGTACGGTATGATATTCCCAGTGAAACTAATGTACTCTCATAAACCGTATAATATCCGATATCTTTATTTGCTGTGTAGATTCTGTCCTCACTAATTGCATGAAAGTGCAAATTCAGCTTTCGAGCCAACTTTTCAAGTTTAAGATAATCTTGGTAGGTGATTGGCTGTGAGCTGATTATCTTGCCTGAAGTAGTCTGAACCACTGCACCACCGAAGCAAACTACATATTGCTCTGCTTGATCATCCAATTCCAATTCTTTCAATAATTCTCTGACCCCTGAGATTGGTCTGCCCGTACATATCACAACCTTGATATTCCTTTTTTTGGCCTGTGTAATTGCCTGCTTGACCCGCTCAGTTAATTTCTTTTGTGAGTTTACTAATGTTCCATCTATGTCAATTGCCACTAATCTAATTGAAATTGTAATCCCCTCATTTCTTATTCACTTTAATTTATATTTTAGACTAACTTTAAATTAATTTTTTGTAAAGCGTTCCCAATTCCAAAAGCCTTTCTAAACCTTATTAACCCATTTCATGTTACTTTTTATATTCTATGTAATTTTAACACATATCAGCTTGAAACTAACAAACTTCTTTATTTATTTTTTTAATATTTTGTGCTATATTACTTTTAAAGTAACAACAGAGGAAAGGAGTGCCTTCTAATGGCTAATAATCGTTTAAGTGACCTGATTCATATTCTAGTGTATATTGAGATGCATGATAAACAAAAACTCACAAGCGAATTGATTGCAAGTAGTCTTAATACTAATCCTAGTTTGACGCGCAGAATGATGGGACAACTGCGAAAAGCAAACTTACTTGAAACAACCCAAGGAGCTGCTTGTCCTAAATTGACAAAAGATCCAAGCAAGATTACTATCTTTGATGTATATATGGCAACTTGTCCTGATTCTCCGCTTTTAAAAGTTGATCAAAATACTTCAAAAGAGTGCCAAGTTGGGCATATTATCCCAACGATTTTAAACAAATACTACTTAGAAATTCAAAGTACTACAGAAGCTAAAATGCGGAAAGTAACCATCGCAGATATTGCTGATGATGTTAGGATGGATATTGAGCATCATCAAGAAAACAAGAGCACTTTTGCAAAAACTTAATAATTATTCTTGACACTTTGGATAATTAACAATATACTAACATCAACAATTATTGAAGGGACGAGTTTGATTATGAGAAAGTCTAATTTATTCAAAATGAATAGTTCATGGCAAAGCCGGCATAGCGGATTGTAATTCGTAATTACACGGATACAATCTGGCAAACAGTTTGTATCTGTGCCGACTAACTTTCTTGTATTCTAGAAGAAGTCTGAAGTCTGCATGGGTCTACACAGCAGGCTTTGGTTCGAGGGCGACCAAGCATGCTGGTTTGCCCTTTTTATTTGCTCTCATTATTTATAATAAAAAATGGGGAGATTTTAATTATGAAAAGACTTTATGGATTTATTGCCGCACTAGTTATATTTTTGGGAGTCGCCTTTTTTATGACACAAAACAACTCGTCAAATACTGCCGCAGCGAAGAAAAAAATACCTACTGTTGGAATCTTGCAGTTAATGACTCATCCTGCACTCAATCAGATTCATAAGGGCTTTGTAGCTGGTTTAAAAGAATACGGCTATATCCCTGGCAAAAATATTAAGATTGACTTTCAAAATGCACAAGGTGATCAGAGCAACTTAAAAACCATGAGTACTAAATTTGCAAATGAGAAAGTTTCACTAATGGCAGGTATTGCCACTCCTGCAGCACAAGCTCTGGCTAATGTCGCTGGTAACAAAACGCCTGTCATTCTTGCAGGCATAACTAATCCATCTGGGGCTGGTCTAATTAAAACTGATAAGCATCCTGGTGCTAACATCACTGGTACTTCAGGCGAATCACCATTAAAGAAGCAACTGGCATTGCTAAAGGCAGTGATGCCCAATGCCAAAACAGTCGGTATTATCTACACATCATCCGATCATGGTGGTACCTATAATGCAAAAAAATTCGCTGCACTTTGTAAAAAAGAAGGTATAAACTATAAGCTCTACACTATTTCAGGCACAAATGACATGCAGCAAGTTGCCGAACAAATGGTTTCACAAGTTGATGCAGTTTATGCTCCGCAAGACAACGAGGTAGCTTCGGCTATGAAAACCTTGGTTGAAGTTGCAAACACATCCAAGATTCCCGTATTTGCAGCTGCTGACACAATGGTTAAAGATGGCGGTATTGCATCATATGCAATCAGTCAATACAAATTAGGCAAAGTCGCTGGCGAAATGGCTGCACAAGTTCTTCGCGGCAGAAAAACTAAAAATTTCCCAGTTGAATATGTAACTAAGGGCGAATATGTAATCAACACAAAAGAAGCTAAGTTATTAGGAATTACGTTACCTGATGATATTGTCAAACAAGCACAAAATAAAGGAGAGGTTTTCAAATGAGTATGGTTGTCTCAAGTATTGGTCAAGGTCTCTTATGGGCTATATTGGGAGTTGCTTTATTTTTAACATTCCGTATCTTGAATTTTCCAGATATGACTGTTGAAGGAACCTTCCCGCTAGGTGCTGCTGTAACAACTGCTGCAATCACTCGTGGGGTTTCTCCTTTCCTCGCGTGCCTTCTTGGTTTTATCGCTGGCGCACTTGCAGGATTACTAACCGGATTGCTATACACAAAAGGCAAGATTCCTATCTTGCTAGCTGGAATTCTTGTAATGACAGCGTGTTTGTCCATCAACCTGCGAATCATGAGTGGCTCAAATATCTCTTTATTAGGGAAGCAGACTATTTTCTCAAATCATTTTCTTGAGTCACTTCCTAAATATTTTGATAGTGTTTTCGTTGGCTTAGTCACAGTAGCGATAATCACCATTTTATTAATGCTCTTTCTCCAGACCGAGTTGGGGCAGGCATTCATCGCAACCGGTGACAACCCAACGATGGCCCGTTCACTGGGGATTAACACAGACTCCATGACCATTATGGGACTAATGCTTTCTAACGGAATTATCGGTCTTGGTGGGGCTTTAATCTCCCAAAGCAATGGTTATGCAGATGTTAACATGGGAATTGGAATCATTGTGATTGCCCTTGCATCAATTATTATTGGGGAAGTTGTCTTTGGTGAGTTAACACTTAATCAAAGACTAATTGCTGTAACCCTAGGAAGTATTATCTACCGTTTTGTCATTTTAATTGTTTTACAACTTGGTTTCAGCACAAACGATCTCAATTTACTGTCAGCAATAATCTTGGCTCTTTGCCTAATGTCGCCTGTATTAGGTAAAAAACTAAACTTGACTAAAATTCTCACTCAAGGGGGGAGTAGAAATGCAAAATAAACCCATTCTTTCTCTAAAAAACATCGTTACAACTGTAAATTCAGGAACTCCTTCTGAGAATATTATTTTAAGTAATCTAAATCTTGATATCTTTTCTGGAGATTTCATTACAGTTTTAGGTTCAAATGGTGCTGGTAAATCCACACTTTTCAATACAATTGCCGGTAATCTTGCAATAACTAGTGGTCATATTCTATTAAATGGAAAAGAGATTGCAAAGGAAACAGTTGAAAAAAGAGCACAATACTTAGGAAGGGTCTTCCAAGATCCAAAAATGGGTACAGCTCCCCGAATGACTGTTGCTGAAAACTTGAATTTAGCCCTGCGTCGAGGAAACTCGCGCAACTTAACACTTCGTCACTTAACTAGTCACAAATCGCATTTTAAAGAATTGACTAGTTCTATGAGCAATGGATTAAACACCAAGCTAGATGTTGCAACCGAGAACCTTTCTGGTGGCCAAAGGCAGGCACTTAGTTTTTTGATGGCCATTATCAAGAAACCTGAACTACTATTACTTGATGAACACACGGCTGCATTAGATCCTAAAACAAGCTTTCAACTAATGGAAGAAACAAACAAGACAATCTCCGAGCAGCACCTGACTTGCTTGATGATTACACATCACTTGGATGATGCGCTAAAATACGGCAATCGCCTAATTGTGTTAGATAAGGGTAAAGTTGTTTTTGATGTTGCTGGCCCTGAAAAAGAAAAACTCACTAAGAAACGACTACTGAGTTTCTTTAATGACCTAATTGAAGCATAGCTTTGAAATTCAATTTAAAAAAGGATTATGCCCAAATTATACGGCATAATCCTTTTTCCCTATTCTCTGCACTTCAAACAGCCCTACCACTGCCATTCAATTTAAACTTTGCTTATCTTACGTTAAATCATTTTGTTTTTTCAATACTAAACACTGGTCGTACCAAAATACCCAACAGTACTACACCTAATGCTGCAACCACTATGCCAGCAAGAAAACTTCCAGCTAAGAAAATTCCTAATGCAGTTGTTGCAACTAACCCAAAGATAGTCAAAAAGATTCCTAGTTTCTGAATCATATTTAGACGATTAAATTCTCGATAAAAACCTACTTCCAAGAGTAAAACACCAATAACTGCGATAGTTCCGAATAGCACGTGTCCAAATACCATAATTATTTCCTCCTCTTTTTTAACTCTTTGAGTTTAAAACATTGATATATCCTTGAGTATATCAATCATTTTAGTATCCCGTCAAGTAGATTGTGTAAAATATTTTTTAGTGATATTTTCTCATCAACTCAGCCAGGTGAACTTGTTGTGTAACAAATTCATGAGTACGACAAATATAATCATGTTCACGACCGATTTTTGCAATATAGCCATTGATATAGTCAACTTCTGTTGGCCTTCCTTTAGAAAAGTCTTGATACATAGACGGATAATGATACTTAAGTGCATGGCTTGTAGTTGTAACTGAATCAATCTCCTCTTGTCTAGTTTCAATCAGATAAATTCCAGCCCGTTCGCACGCATCATATGCTTCATCAAATAATTGACGTGCCATCTGAGGAACACCTTCATACTCAATAAACTGACCCATTTGGACTTCAAACATCGTACACAACGTATTGACAACAGCATTAAAAACCACTTTTGACATGCACATTCCAAGATAATCTGCAACAACAATTGGCCCTAAGTATGCTTTTTTCAAATCCGCAACAAAATCTGTAATCTCTCCTGGAACACTCTTGCTTGCATACATGGCAAGATGCATAACTTCTGCACCTTTTGCTCCCATAAAATCAACATCTGCTGGTCCATCTAGCCTTGTGGCAATCATTGCAGTTCCGCAAATTATTTTCTCAGGTGAAAAATATTGAGCGATTTTTTCAAAATGACCCATTCCATTCATCGCAGAAAAAACATATTGATCATCATGAAAAAGTCCTGCTTTGGCATCACGTGCGAGTTCTTCTTCCAGCTGCATCTGTTTTTTAAAAACTATCCATACATCGGGATGACCTTGATATTCTTCTGGATAATAAATGTTAATTGGAACAACCCTTCGATTTTCATGGTCTCTGGCTACTGAAACTCCACCCAACTCACGAACTTTCTCTACATTTGGTTCCCAAGTATCAATGAAGTCAACCTCAACACCTGCATTCTCCTGTAACATAACACCATAACGATAACCCATTGCGCCTGCACCAATAACTCCATACTTCATACTATCAACATCTCCTTTTTTTTAATACAAAAAACGCCCTTAGATTGATTGTATCATCAATCCAAGGGCGTTCGTAAACGCGGTACCACCTTTTTTGAACTAAAAAGTTCATCTTAAAGGAAATAACAAAATTGTTATTCCAACTTTATAATGGAAGTATCCATCTTACCTCTGAAAGCAAGCTCTCAAATACAACTTTCGTAAAATAGTTTTGATATGTTTGCACCACCACATACTCTCTAAGCAAAACTAAGTCATTAATCTTTGTAGTTGAATAAACTAGTCTATTAATATTGATATTAGTTTATTCCAAGAAGTTTAAGATGTCAATCTTTTTTTAATAAAAAACTAATTTTAAATTCATTTTACATATAATCAACTTTTCTTTCAAAAGCTATTGACTACAGCAAAAAAAAGTATTAGACTTCAAACATATTAAAAAAAGATGAGATAACGTGTTGATGAGAAGCTTTATTAATTAGATGGATTTAGCGAACCTAATCTTGGTGAAAGTAGGTATCCTAGATTAATAAAAATCATCTCTGAGCGTAGTGGTCGAAATTTGCAGCAAATAAGTAAATCACTTTGGGGGCACCCATTATAGTGCTGACGAATTGATTTTTAGTTCGAATAAAGGCTCACATCGTGAGTGAACAAAAGGTGGTACCACGCGAGGGCGTCCTTTAGACATTTGTCTATTGGACGTCCTTTTTTTCATCTTCATCATAAAATATTACTAGGAGGAGTTTTCATGAAATTTACAGTATTAGGTTCAGGCGCTATGGGTTATCGCTATGGTGTTTTACTTCAAGAAGCGGGCAATGAGGTTGAATTTGTTGATACTTGGAAACCAAATGTTGAAGCAGTCAAAAAACAAAACGGTGTCTTTGTATCACGTGATCATAAGAATAGGCAGCTCACTCCTATCAAGATGTTTTATCCTGAAGAATATACGGGTAATCCTGACGTATGGGTAGTTTTCGCAAAACAAATGCAACTTGAAAGTCTGCTCCAACGAATAGCACCTAAATTCAACGAAAATCAATATGTCTTAACATGTATGAATGGAATGGGACACGTTGAAAAGCTGTTAAATTATTTTAAACCCGAAAAATTAATTGCTGGAACTGCCCTTGTCGCTACAGTCTTGAATGGACCTGGAGATGTCGATTTTATTGGTGCACGTGGAGCCGGAACAATGAATTTGGCAAATTATACTGAAAAGCCGGATGAGCTGACACACAAAATTGTAACAGAACTTGAAAAAGCACAATTCAATCCGACCTTAACCACTAATTTCTTAGGGACCTTAATGGCCAAAGTTGTTTTCAATTCTGTTGTCAACACATTATGCACACTCTTTGAAATCACCATGGGAGAGTTTGCAAGCTATCCCGGTGCCGATGAACTGAGTCGCCAATTGATTAATGAAGCCTACGACATCTGCGAACGTGCAAACATTACCATGATTAACTCACGTCAAGAAGAATTAAATAGTGTTAATTATGTGTCAAAAGTTGCTAATCCGCTACATTACCCTTCAATGTATCAAGACATGTCACACAATCGTCCAACTGAAGTTGATTACATCAATGGCTATCTCGTTGATCTTGGTAGAAAATACCGTTATGAAGCCTCAACACATGCATTCCTGACTCATTTGGTTCACTTAGCAGAACACACACGCCATCATTAAAGACTCAAACAAACATAGGAAAAGGATGTATGACACAAACTGATAATTTCGAATTAAACGGAAATTTTTGACTTAGAGTATCCGCTTATCCAGAATCAAAAAAAGCTGAAGCAAAATTCAAAATTTGCCTCAGCTTTTTTCTGCCTTATATTACTATATTTTTATAATGCTTCTTTAATTGCTTTATTTACACTCTCTCCTTGTTCAGCAATTAACTTAACACGGCTTTCAATTACACTTGTATCCATCTTAATTTCACGTGTCAGTCCAGGAACCTCCAGCTTAGGTTCAAAGAAGTCTTTAAACTCAAACAGTCTTTTCTCGGTACGCAAAACGCGGGCAATTACTGTGATAAAAGTCGTAAACTCCATGTCGCCACCAACAGTAGCTTCCAACCATTGCCAATCATTTCTAATCCAGTCCCAGGCTAGCTGCTCACCTTCATCATTTGATAATACCCCTGCAAACCAAGCACGCAAATCTTGTGGCTTAATTGTTTCTGAATCTTCAAATTTGTCAACAAGTTCCCTAAGAATTACTAAATCTTTGGTACTTGTTAATGCTCCACAAATATCTGCTTTATAGCTTCCATCTGCTGATTGACGGTACTCTGCCAATAACTTTTCGAATAATTCATGGCTACCGAAACTTTTGACTTCATTTATTAATACTGCCGCGCGGACATCCGCCTGTAAACCTGATAATTGGGTTTGATTTGCAGTAAACAACTTATGAGCTTGAGCAACGGCTGTCTCATTGTCACCATAGATTGCTGCACCAACAACATACGGCCTCGTTAATTGATCATCAACCGATTCATTTGTTTTTTGAATCCAACCTAAGCGTTCAACTTGGTGTGCACTTAATTTAACATACAGCATCTTTAAATTTTGTTCTTCTGGAGTATGTGGTGCCGCAAATTTACGCAGATTTCTCGCTACACTGTACAAAGAAGTGTTGACTAATGCATATTTACTATCTGCAAACTTGCCAAGTAATGGCACAATTGTTTCATATGAAACCTGATTACCCTCAGCCAGCAAACGCAAGTCTTGAAGAATTTGCAATTGTGTGATCGAATCAAATTCCGTAACATCCTGTAAGATATCATTCAACAACGTATCATCATATCTGATAATAAAGTGTGAGCTATTACCAACATTGATTCGCAGCGGTTCACCCTTTTGTTCCCGCAAATGCTGGTACCCAGCAATTGTAACTTCATTTTTCGACATAATTGTAGGAACTTCTTCGTAGTTACTGTTCAGTGGAATTTGCCATTGACGTCCCTCATCATGGCCTTCACCAATAAAAAACTGTTTCTGTGACAGGACAATATTGTCATCTACAACTTTTGCAGTTACTACAGGATAACCCGGTTGCTCTAGCCAAGAGTTAATAATCTTTAACACATCTATTCCTGATGCTTTGCCTAGTGCTTTCCATAAATCAGCACCGGTTGCATTGCCGTATTGATGTTCTTCAAAATAGTCTTTCAAACCAGCCCGCAATGCAGTATCGCCGATTAGTGCTCTAACCATCACTAACATTCTGGCTCCCTTAGCATAGACAATTGCACCATCAAATAATGCATCAATCTCAGCAGGATTTTCAACTTGAACATGCACCGATTGAACACCCTCAGTTGCATCTCTTTGCAATGCTGCAGGAACTTCCGCCGCTTGGAAAGTCTCCCAGATTCCCCAATCTGGCTCTAATGCATCAATTGCCACATACTCCATCATGTTAGCGAAACTCTCATTCAACCATAAATCATCCCACCACTTCATGGTTACTAAATCGCCAAACCATTGATGAGCTAGCTCATGAGCGATTACAGTAGCAACAAGTTGCTTCATGTCTAGTGAAGTATTATCTGGGTCAAGTGTCAGATAGGCTTCACGATAAGTCACCAAGCCCCAATTTTCCATTGCCCCTGCCGAAAAGTCAGGTAACGCCAATTGCCATGAATGTGGTAGTGGATATGGTGTTTCATAGAAATCTTCATAAAATTCAATTGAACGTTTTGCAATATCCAAGCCAAAATCTAATTCATTAGCCTTATGTGCTTTTGTTGCAAAAACCCCAATCTTAACCCCACTTTTAGTCTCAGCATACTTGCCTTGCAAGTCCCCAAACGCAAATGCCACCAGATATGTTGACATCCGAACAGTCGTATCAAAATAGTGTACACCAGCTTTAACATGATTTTCAGGCATATTAGCCAGTGTCAATTCTCCTGGATGTTCATCATATTTCAAAGCTAAATCAAATGTTGCTTTCGCCTCAGGTTCGTCAATACAAGGAAATGCTTGGCGCGCAAAATTTGTCTCGAACTGGGTCCCAATAATCTGTTTTTTGACACCATCAACTTCATAGTAAGAAGGATAAATACCCATCATCGAATCAGTTAATTTCGTCTCATAATCAATCTTGATTTCAATTTCACCCGGTTTATCTACAGTCAGACGAAGAGCCTCACTAGCCGTATCAATCTCAAATTTACTTTGTTTCCCATTTACCTCAACAAGACTAACCTTCAGATTTTTTTGATGAATTGCAATATTTGTGCTGGTTGCGATTCCCGTAATCTTGGTTGTCCCATTTATTTTCTTAGTCTTACGATCTATCTCAATGTAGATATCATAATGTGCTGGTTGGAAATCATTGTAGAATTGTGCTATTTCAGTCATATTTTCTCCCCGCTTTATCAGAATATAATTATTATACATCCTTATAGTACTAACTTGAAACAGACAAGTTTCATATCCTTTACTTTTGAAGCCCTAAATTGTCGATAACTTAAATAAGCAACAAAGCCACAATGAAATAGTTACTTTCTGCAGTTTTATTGCCAATAAAATTAAATTTTTGACCTTTATTCAAGGACTGCTACTTTTATCGTATCTTCTAGATTTCTGAACCATTATTCTGTATTACTTCTTTATACCAGTAAAACGAGTCTTTTGGAATTCGTTTCAGAGTCCCGTTTCCTTGATCATCGCGATCAACATAGACAAAGCCGTATCGTTTCCTCATTTCGCCGGTTCCCGCCGATACCAAATCAATGCATCCCCACATTGTATACCCTAATAAATCAACACCATCAATCTCAATTGCGTCTTTCATTGATTTAATATTCGCCTTTAAATATTTAATTCGATAATCGTCATGTACTTCTCCATCTTCAAGAACATCAGCCCAACCTATCCCATTCTCGACGATCCAAAGAGGTTTATGGTATCTATCCCACAATGTGTTTAACACTATCCGCAGACATTCTTGATCAGTAGCCCATCCCCAAGCATTAGTCTCCAAATAGGGATTCTTTATTCCATTAATTCCCATGTTTCCACTGACCTTTGCTTCTTCTTGATGTGTTGTGAACACAGAAGAACCATAACATGAAAAGCTTAAAAAATCGGCAGTGTATTTCGCAAGCAGCTTATAATCTTCGGGACTATCATCAAGTACAATTCCTTCTCGTTCATATTTTTTCCAGCGATACTCAGGGTACTTTCCGCCAGTTTGTACATCCGAGTAAAATAACATTTTCTGATTCATTTCCATAATTTTAACTTGGTCAACTGGGTCACATGTATAGGAATATAGGGGTTGATAAGCCAACATTTGTCCTACTTTAATTTCCCAATCAATTCTATGCGCAAGTTTAACTACTTTTGCACTAGCAACAAATTGATTATGTGCGGCTTGAGCTCGGTTTTGTGGTGTGGGATTAAGCACACCTCCTGCAATATAAGGGGACAAGTCCATCGCATTAATCTCGTTAAATGTTAACCAGTACTTCACTCGATCATGATAACGTTCAATTACAATAGACGAATATTTTTCAAAATAGTCAATTAATTTACGGTTAATCCAACCACCATATTTGACAGATAAATTAAGCGGTGTCTCATAATGGGACAAAGTTACTAATGGTTCGATTCCATATTTCTCTAATTCATCAAATACCTGATCATAAAACTCTAGACCTAACTCATTAGGCTGCTCATCATCCCCGTTTGGGAAAATTCTTGCCCAATTAATTGATAATCGATATACTTTAAATCCCATTTCGGCCATTAAAGCAATATCTTCTTTGTAGTGATGATAAAAGTCAGTCGCTGTATGACTCGGGTAGTATTCATCTTCAAGTACTGTAGGAGTTGCACCCGTCGGTATCTCGAATTTCTTACCCCATATTACCGGGGTATGCCCTTTTTTATTTGTTTTCTTGTCAATCCATGTAACCTTTCGTGCTTCAGTATGTGAGCCGTTAGTTAATACATCTGCGGTATTTAAGCCTTTGCCATCCTCTAAGTACGCTCCCTCATACTGGTTAGCAGCAGTAGCTCCACCCCACAAAAAATTTTCTGGAAAACCCATTCTTTGCCACCTTTCGCTGATTAAAATTATGGTCCATTAAGCCATTAATTCTTCTGCTTGTTTCAAAACTTTTGCACCATTCATCATCCCATATGCCTGCATATCAATTACATCCAGTGGAATTTTTTTATCAAGTAACTTCTTACTAACATCATTCTTCATGTATCTAATCTGCGGCCCTAATAAAACAACATCAATTTCTTTTTCTATTAACTTTTGACTAATTTCGGACGCCGAGATTGCAAAAATATCATATTCTTTGCCTTGTTCCTTTGCTGCACCTTGCATCTTAGCGACAAGCATACTAGTACTCATACCTGCTGCACAACATAACATAATAGTTTTTTCACTCATAATAAACATATCCTCTCTTCATCATTTTTAAATATCTATTTACACACTTATTTTACATTATTTAGATAGCGCTTTCAACCTTTCTAAGATTTATAAAAAAATAGAGCTGTCTTTTAAACAACTCTAGCAAAGAGGGACTCTTATCTAGTTTTCAACCCAACTATTGCTTCAAATACACATATGCTTGCTGTGCAGCCTGTCTTCCAAAAACAACTGTTTCTGCAATGGAGTTGCCTCCGATTCGATTATTACCATGTAATCCACCTGCAACCTCTCCAGCAGCGAAAATTCCTGGAATCACATATCCATTTCCATCTAATACTCTGGTCTTCTCATCAACATGGACCCCACCCATTGTATAATGGACTGCTGGTGCAACATGAATTGCATAATATGGCCCTGCATCTAATTTGATGTTCATTCCTGTTTTTCTGCCAAATTCGGTATCCACTGTGGTTTCAACTGCCTTATTCCATTCTGATAAAGTTGAAACTAAGTTCTTACTATCAATTTTTAAGATTTCAGCCAATTCAGCAATTGTTGGTGCACTCTTTACCAATCCTATATGATTATAGAATTCAATTGCCTTAACACGTTTTCTGACTTTTTCATCAAAGATTAGGTACGCACTCTTTTCTGGTAAAGCAGTAATTGCATGTGAAACAATTTTTCTTGTATCCAATTCATCAACAAATCGTTTTCCTTTTGCAGATACAAGAATGGCCCCTTCACCACGAACCGTTTCGCCTATCAGATATGCATGCGGTGTGTCTTGTTGCACTGTCGGATGAATTTGAATCATTTCCATCTGAATCAATTCCGCGCCTATTTCTTGTGCCAGCAACAATCCATCCCCCGTTGCACCACTTTGGTTGGTCGTCTTATAATTCATCAATTCTGGACGATATTTCTTGATCCATTCACTGCCAGCCCCAAAGCCACCGGTTGCAATGACAATCGACTTCCCCGTAATCGTCTTTTGCGTCTTATCATCCAGACTGATAACTACTTGCATATCAGCCGTATTCTTCTTTATATGTTCAACCTTAACTTGTGTAAATAGAGGAATTTTCTCTCTCTGAACAACACCTAACAGCCCTTTAATTAAATATGCTCCAACTGGTGCAGTTGAAGCTGGCCGATGTGCTCTTTTTTTGCTCATTCCACCTGTAATCGTTAGATCCGTCAACTCTATATTGTGCGAAGAAAGCCATTCAATCGCCAATGCAGCATGCGTAGTAAAATATTCCAACATTTCTTGGTTATTCAGCTTTCCTCCACCTTGATATGTCTCATTATAGAATTCAGCAAAACTGTCAACTACTCCATGTGTTAATTGTACTTCCGTTTCGGCGGCATTCATGCCAGATGATGCACGATTAGTATTACCTCCAATCTTATCCATTTTTTCTAGAATAACTGGTTTGAGTCCAAGTTCATTTGCTTGGATTGCGCAAGTTAGGCCCGTACTGCCGGAGCCTATTATTATTACATCGTAATCTGCTTTAAGTTGCTCAATTGGGCTAGATGTGAAAACGAACTTTTCAGGCATTCTTTTTTCTCCTCTCATTTTTAGCACTATTTACATTTAAACTTTCTATTCCTACACACACTCTTTACTTTGAGTTAATTTGTGTCATCTTCTTAGGATCTACCCATTTATCAAAATCACTTTCTGAAATCTCTCCCGAGTCTAATGCCACTTCTTTCAATGAAAGGCCTTGCTTTTGTGCCTTTTGTGCGATCTCAGCACTTTTATGATATCCCAAATGCGGTGACAAAGCTGTAACAGTCATTAGTGAATTATCTACTAAAGCTGCCATTTTCTTTTCATTAACTGTCATTCCAGCAATCATTTTTTCATTAAAGCCATTGACGGTAAGCGCCAGCAAGTTCGCTGATTCCAGAAAAGCCTCAATAATCACAGGTTTATAAACATTCATTTCAAAGTTTCCCTGTGATGCTGCCACTGAAATTACTGTGTCGTTGCCAATCACACGCACAGCTGCCATCGTTAGTGCCTCGGCCTGCGTAGGATTAACTTTACCTGGCATGATTGATGATCCAGGCTCATTTGCCGGAATATTCAATTCACCATACCCAGCACGAGGACCGCTTGCTAAAAACCTGACATCATTTGCAATTTTAAGCAAATCTGCCGCCAACGTTTTTAGTGTCCCATGTACAGCGTTTATCGCTGAGTGTGCAGCTAATCCATAAAACTTATTATTTTTCACATTGAATTTGCCTTGATAATATTTACTAAGCTCATCATTTACAATTTCAGTAAATTCTTTTGTTGTGTTCAGCCCTGTTCCTACCGCAGTTCCTCCCAGTGGCAATTCATACAAACTCTCCTTTGTACCATTGATAAACCCTAAATCATGATCCAACATGCTTACCCAGCCGCTAATCTCTTGACCAAAAGTCAATGGCGTTGCATCCTGCAGGTGTGTTCTCCCTATCTTTACAGTCTCCCAATAAAGATCTTGTTTATTCTTTAACGTGATAGTTAGTTTCTGAACTTCTGTAATGACATTCTTCAAAGCCTGAGTCGCTGCAATATTCATCGCGGTAGGGAAAACGTCATTAGAACTTTGACCCATATTAACATCATCATTTGGTAAAATTTCTAGACTGGAATTAAGCTGCTTCGCCATATGGGCGATAACTTCATTAACATTCATATTCGTTTGTGTCCCGGAACCGGTTTGATAAACGCGCAATGGAAAGTCACGCCTTAATTCTGCATCTTCAAGCTGTAATAAGGCATCGGCCGACTTGATAATTAAATCACTTTTTTCTTCAGTCAGCTTTCTTAGTTGCCCATTAGCCACTGCGGCGGACCTTTTAATTACTAATAATACTCTAATTACATCCAAAGGCATCTTGTTGCCCGCTTTAAAATTTTGCCTACTTCTCTCAGTTTGTGCCCCCCACAGGACATTTGCAGGAATATTAACAGGCCCAATTGTATCGCTCTCAACTCTAAAATCCACTTTGTTGCAACTCCTTTTATATGATAGTTTGTTAAGTTTTACACAATAAATTTTACAAGGGAGCTGAGTCAAAAGTTATATTTTGATTCGGTTCCTCTTTTATCTATTAAGAATAAACGTGTTTCATAAGTCAAAGCTCTCCGTCTAACTTAGAATTACTCATAGCAAAGTTTTCACTATGTTCATAATTTTGAGTTAGTTTTCAAATTCCCCCGACTTTGTACTGCCTTCATATTTTCTACTATTTTAAATTTTCAAGTTCTTTAAATTCAGCATCCGTTAGTTCAATCTTAGCTGCTTTTAAATTCTGCACTGCATGTTCCTTTGACTTAGTACCAGGAATTGGCATTACGACTGCACTCTTTTTCAATAGCCAAGCCAGCGCAATCTGCGAAGAGCTTGCATCGTATTTATCTGCAATCTTCAGCAATCTTTTATCTTTACTTAACTTTCCTGTTGCAAGTGGGAACCATGGAATAAATGCCAAATGATTTTTTTCAGCAAACTTCAATACATCTTCATCAGCACGGTCAATCAAATTATATCTATTTTGAACAGATACGATTGGAACAATCTTTTGTACTGCCTCAATTTCAGGAATTGAAACTTGACTCAACCCAATATGCTTAATCTTTCCTTCACTTTGCAATTCCTTTAGAACATTGATCTGATCTTCAAGAGGGACCGTCTTGTCAATTCTATGAAGCTGTAGAAGATCAATTTGCTTCAATCCCAATGAAAACAAATTTAATTCAACCTGTTGCCTTAGATAATCCGGACGGCCATTAGGGGTCCATTGCCCTGGTCCTTGTCTTGTAAATCCAACTTTTGTTGCTACCATTACATTGCTATCCGGCCGCTGTTTCAATGCTTCTTTCAAATAAAGATTGGCGAAAAAAGGCCCATACGAATCTGCAGTATCAATAAAGTTAACACCATTATCAATTACAGTTGTGATTACCTCCACAGCATTTTCAACGTCTTTAGCAGGTCCCCAAACACCCTCACCAGGCAATTGCATTGTCCCATATCCTAAACGATTGACCTTCGAACCACTGCCAAAATCAAAGAATTGTTCCATGTGCAGTTCCTCCTTTTTATTTATATATTGATGATACATCAGATATCTTCAAGAATTGTTACAGAAGCGTTTCTTTTTTATTTTTTTAAATTTCTGATAGATTCTCATTGTTTTTCCTAACCCCCAGTGCTATATTTAAGACAATATGAACATATACTCATATCATCATAGAGGGGAAGTAGGAGTATGGAACAATCTAATAACACTAACTTAAGATTCTTATCAGTCACGACTCTAAATATTTTAATTACTTTTTTTGAATTAGTTGGCGGCTTACTTTCAGGCAGCCTTTCACTGATTTCTGATGCATTTCATAATTTTAGTGATACTTTTTCAATTGTTTTAAGCTATTTTGCTAATGCTATCGGCCACAAAAAGGCTACTCCTAAAAACTCCTATGGTTATCGCCGTGCAGAAATTCTAACTGCTCTGCTCAACTCAATCATATTAGTATTAATCTCTTTATTCTTATTATTCGAAGGAATTAATCGTATTCAGCATCCTGAAGCCGTCAAGGGTGCAATCATGTTTTGGGTGGCAGTCGTTAGTTTTATTGCTAATTTAGGTGCTGCTCTCTTGTTACATGGCGGAGCAAACAATAATCTTAATATTAAAGCTACTTACTTACACCTGTTAAGTGACTCCCTTGCCTCAATTGGAGTAATAATTGGTTCCATTTTTATTTACTTTTTTAATCTCACTTGGATTGATCCTGTTATTACTATTTTAGTATCACTCTATATTGCTTATGAATCTCTCCCAATTATCCAGCAAACATTCAGAATCCTTATGGAAGGATCACCCGATATTAATGTCGAACACGTTAAGAATGATTTGTTAGCTATTCCTGAAATAAAGGATGTTCATCACTTTCATTCTTGGTCAATTAATGAAAATGAGCTAATGGCATCTGTACACGTCAATCTGCCCGATTTGCCACTGAGTGAAACCGAGAAGATATATAGCAGTATTGAAAGCATATTAAAAGATAAGTACAATATTAGTCATGTTACAATTCAAGCTGAATGTACCCGTGGCCTAAAAAAGGCGATGTGCCTATCCAGTGAGGATGAGAATAGCAGCGTAAACAACAAATAGAAACACGTTTCAATGGAGGTTGTATTTATACGGAAAATGAGGCTAGGTCAAAAGTTAATGTTTGGCCTAACCTCTCTCCTACGTTTAGTCAAGCCTCTAATTTCTTATTTTTTTAATCTTTGAACTAG
>NZ_JBDNTS010000017.1:0-55336 GCF_047719775.1 Liquorilactobacillus sp. | reverse complement strand
TATACTAAATCAGAGTCTCTATTTAACTTGTACACTTTTTATTCTAGGCCCAAATAATAATCACAATAAACAGAAATTCGCTCACTATTATCACTACTTAATTCCTCAGCCATACTTTCAAATCGATATGCCATTTTGTGACCCCCAGCTATATTTTATCCATTAATAATAACACAAATTCATATTAATGTATCATTAAAACCTTAGTTTATTCTTAATATATTCTTGGAACACGTTCCGAAATTAAACAAGTTACCTCATAATGGATTGTTCCAACTTGATCTGCGACGTCTTGTACCCTGATTTCTTTTTGGCCTTTTTTTCCTATCAAAATTACAGTTGTTCCCACCGCCATTTTCCAAGGAACTTTAACCATGATTTGATCCATACAAACCCTACCAATAATTTCACAAAAATGATCAGCAATCAATATTTTAAATCCTTGCATTTTTCTTAACCAACCATCTGCGTAACCAATCGGAATTGTTGCAATCCATTCATCTTCTTTTGCAGTATATGTCTTACCATATCCGACCGAGTCATTCTTCTTAATTTTCTTAATAGCCGCAACCTCGCTCAAAAGACTAATCGCTGGTTTAAATTCAGAAGGAATACTTAATTCATCGCTTGAAGGATTCAAACCATACATTGTTATCCCAAACCGAATTGTATTACCCCCACACTCCTTATGCCAGATTGACGCTGCTGAATTCGCTACATGCACATATTCAGGCAGCTCCTCTAAACAAGAAATAAGCTCATTGAACTCAGCAATCTGCTTTTCATAATAATCAACTGCCACTTTTTCACCAGAATCGGCCGTTGAAAAGTGTGTGAAGATACCTTCAAAATTAAATTCTGTAGAGTGTTGCTTTATAAAATCAGCTGCTTCCCTTAATTCTTTCTGTGTCCGAAAGCCAATTCTTCCCATCCCTGTATCTAATGCTAGATGAACAGATAATTGCTGCTTTTCAGTGCTTAATACAACCTGCGCTTTCTTCAAAAAATCAATATCCCCGACTGTTGCTGAAATATTATTTTTCGCCATTAACGACGCGTATTCAAACGGATTAACTCCGAGTACCAAAATCAGTTCATTAAGTCCTGCTTTCCGCAACGCCAAGGCTTCATCAATTATTGCAACACAATACCCAGCAACACCAACTTCATGTGCAGCCTTCGCAACTTCAATAATTCCGTGTCCATATGCATTTGCTTTAACAACAGCAAAAATATTTTGCTTATTTGCTAACTGCTTTTTTTCAACCACTATATTATGTTTAATCGCACTCAAATCAACTTTTGCATAAGTCTTTCGATGAATACCTACAACCATTTTTATAACTTCCCTTACAATTAATTGCTTTCTAAAATAACCTCTGTCATTACCAACCTATCAGTATGTGAAATCGATATATGTGCCTTCCCATTTCTTAACGGCTGCTTTGTAACAACTGGTCTGCCACTTTTTTGATCGTTCAAAATTTCTACTTCTTGGAATCCTACTTTTTTCCCTATTCCTGTTCCATAGGCCTTACTATATGACTCCTTAGCAGAAAAACGTCCAGCTAAATATTCATTTTCCCTCTGGTTACTCATCTTCTCAAAACATTCGAGCTCTGCGGCAGTCAAAATCTTGGCAGCAAAACCTTGGTGGCGCGCCTGAGCTTTCTGAATACGAGTAATCTCAGTTATGTCTATTCCAATTCCTTGAATCACTCCACTCATCCTTTTATCAATCTTTGTACAGCCTACTTCTTCCGCTTTTTATGTCAATTATCTTACCACAACTTCTTGATGCACAAAAGAAGACATCTACTTAATACACCTCGAACTATATCTTATTTTACTACTATAAATTATGCATGAACTATTTGAATCAAAATTAGTTACAAAGAACACAAAAAAGGGCTGGAACAAAATTTAACTTTTGATCCAGTCCCTCTATTTATTACGAATAAACGTGTTCCATAAGTCAAAATTCTCCGTCTAACTAGAAATTTTCCCGACTTATGGCACACTCCCCTATAATTACGGCTACTATAACTAAGAACTACTTAGCCTTCCTTAGTTCTAATAGTAAATTTTCTTTTCTTTTTACTATCTCGATTGAATTTATCTCGATTTTGATCTTTTTTTGGTTTACGCCCATTATTACTCTTATGGTTACCTGATTTATTTTCTCTTCTTTGATAACCGCCCTTACCACTTCTCCGATTACGATCATAATGGTTAGAAGATGCTTTCTTATGCCTTGGTAATGGTCGCTCAGGAGTAATCTTAACTGGAACCTCAACTGCAGCATCCTTTGTCATTTCATTCAACAATGCAGCAACTAAATCTTGAGTGTCATATTTTGCTAACAACTCATTGATTTGTTTTTCAAACTTCTTTGCATCGGTCTTCTTAACAAGTTCATCAATGTCATCAATTGCCGAAGTAATTTGTCCATTGAATGCTTCTTGATCCGTAGGTGGCTTCAGGTTTCCCATGCGTTTCTTTGTCAAATTCTCGATAACGCGTAAATAGTCCATTTCATTTGGTGTGACAAAAGTAACTGAAACACCATGATGTCCTGCTCGACCAGTACGGCCAATTCGATGGACATAACTCTCTGGGTCTTGTGGAATATCATAATTATAGACATGAGTAACACCAGAAATATCAAGACCTCGTGCTGCCACATCAGTAGCAACTAGGATATCAAGCTTACCTGCCTTGAACTGCTTAAGAATACTCATACGACGTTGTTGTGACAAGTCTCCGTGAATTCCCTTAGCATTGTAGCCACGAGCTTCCAATCCCTTTGAAAGTTCATCAACACGTCTCTTAGTTCTACCAAACACAATTGTCAGCTCTGGTGCTTGGACATCAAAAATTTTCGTCATTACATCGAACTTTTCAAAATCACGTGCACGGACATAATATTGATCTACTAAGTCAGTAGTTAATTCTTTGCCCTTAATCTTAACAATACTTGGCTTTTGCATAAACCTTTCACCAATTTTTAAGATTGCAGTGGGCATAGTTGCAGAAAATAGCAATGTCTGACGTTTTTCAGGAATTGCCTTAATAATACTCTCAATATCTTCTACAAATCCCATATCAAGCATTTCATCGGCTTCATCAAGCACCATCATATTGACAGAGTCAAGCTTGACAGTTCTTCTTCTAATATGATCTAACAAACGCCCAGGTGTTCCCACCAAAATCTGTGGTGCCTTCTTTAATGAATTAATCTGGCGACGAATATCCGCACCACCGTATACAACTTGAACCTTTGCATGTTCATCACGACCTAGACGATATAGCTCTTCTTGTGTTTGAATTGCCAACTCACGAGTAGGCGACACAATTACTGCCTGTATTTCATTTTTCTTTGTATCAATTTTATTTAAAATTGGCAATCCAAAAGCAGCAGTTTTCCCTGTACCTGTCTGAGCTTGTCCAATAACATCCCCACCCTTTAAAACCAATGGAATTGTTTCTGCCTGGATAGGTGTTGCTTCCTCAAACCCGCTACGGTTTATTGCCTTTAAGATGTTTTCTGAAAGGCCAAGTTCTGTAAATTTCAAAAATTATTTCCTCCTGTTTTATTAAAAACTATTCTTCAACATTAACTTCTCTAATACATTCTCCAAGTGAACTCCATGACTGCCCTTTAACAATACTGAGTCACCGGCCGAAATTTTACTTTGTAAAGCTGCAACCAAATTTTGCTTGTCGGTTGCCTTATACAAGCGAAGATGTTCTTCGTCAAATTTTGATGCTAGTTTTGTAGCCAAATATCCTACTTCTTCCCCACAGAGATACACACTATCAATTTTATCTGGATCAATAACTTCAGCTAAGTTTTCATGCATTTCCTTTGAATTGTCTCCGAGTTGCAACATGTCACCGATTACTGCAATCCTTTTCCCATCTGTTGCCGAATTTGAGAAGGCTATTATAACCAACTTTGCAGCTGATGGGTTGGAATTATACACATCACTTAAAATCCGCTCACCCTTTGCCCCTTGTAACCACTGAGTTCTATTTTTGGTCAAATCAAAAGACCTGAGTGCTTTTTTCATCTCCTCAACAGGTATTCTGAAAAATTCCCCTACACTCAGTGCTGCTAGAGCATTCGTTGCGTTATATGATCCAATCATTGGAATTACAAAATTCTCATTCTCCCACTGTGCTACCCTAAAACTCGTCTCTTTATCATTGCTTACGACATTAAGTGCACGTAAATTAACATTATCTGAAGTTCCAAAAGTAGTCGTTTCCTGCCCTATCTCCTTAGTTCTCTGGACAAGTAAAGGTTCATCACCATTATAGATAAGCACCCCATCTTCTTTTAAGCCATGGGTTATCTCCATTTTTGCATCAGCAATCTTGTCTCTTGTTCCAAAAAACTCAATGTGTGCCTCACCAATCATGGTAATAACTGCAATATCAGGTTCAACAAGGCGACTAAGTTTATCCAGTTCGCCAAAGTGGTCCATACCCATCTCAATAACCAAAGCTTCAGTATTTGGTTCCATTGATAACACTGTCATTGGAACTCCAATAAAATTATTGAAATTGTCATGTGTTTTTTGTACATTAAACCTTCTTCCAAGGATAGCAGCTACCATATCCTTAGTCGTAGTCTTACCATTACTCCCAGTAATAGCGACAACTTTGGGATTTATTTTCTGAAGATAATAATGCGCAATTTTTTGCAGTGCTTGCAAGCTATCAGGAACAACCAATTTAGGAATTGAAACTATGCTCTCATCATGACCTTCTTGCCATAATGTTGCAACGGCTCCGCTATTAATTGCATTTTCGATATAATCATGCCCATCATGTTCCGCAACTAGTGGTATAAATAGCGCACCTTGTTCAAGCGAGCGAGTATCAAAAGAGACACTTGTGACAACTATCTCTTCCCATTCTTCTTTCGGTTCAACCTGTAGAGCTTTCGCAATTTCCGCTAATCGCATCTTCATGTAAATTTCTTCCCTTCATGACATGCTGTCTGAAAGCCAATCTCTCAGCTTCATCTCACTAATATACACAGCATCTCCATTAAAATTGTCCTATGCTATTGTATCACAAAAACTAAAATATCTTAAATTAAACACAAAACAAGACAGAAATTATTTATTGGTTTCTAATACTCTCATCATCTGAGTACTTTTTCACTACTCTGCCAACAAAATATTTCTGTCTTCCTAGTATTAAAGAACTTCGTTAAACGATAAATGATTATAAATTCAAGCTATCTTCAAGTAGCTCTGGTGCCAAAATTTTTAATTTCCACTCTGCAGTGTTCAAGTAGTATTTTAATTCACCAACAAGTTTTGATTTTTCAATCAGCATTGTGGGCTCATGCCACTTTAATTGATACACGGAATCCGGTGCTAGAAAAAAAGGAACTGTCAATTCTTGTCCTTTTATTTGAATTTCGCCAAAGTCAAATACTGTTCCACATACCAATAAAGAATCAATCTCTTTGATAATTGCAGTCTCAAGCGTTTGAAAACGATGACGTGATCTTAAAAAGGGCTTTCTTTCACGATAGGTACTTGCCAACTTATTAGTTAGACACACCGCTAAGATTTGATAGAAACGTGGCAGATATCGATAGTATAACTTTTTTGCACCATTGGGTAAAGTTAAATATACATAATTATTTTGTAATTTATAATAAAAAGGAGACTTAAGATGCGTATACGCATGCCCCAAATATAATAATTCGGCGACTTCATGTGGTGTTAACGATTCCAGATCATTAACTTCATCAAAATCTATCCAGTCAATATTAGGATTCGAATTTTGCAACAGAAATTTCTGTGCGTTATCTTCTTCGAGATACATGTTAAATCCCGAATAAATATCTATCTCTTGATTAGGGTCTACATTCCCTAGTGATAACAAATTCTGTGGCTTAGTCTTTACGCCTCTAAAAAAATCTAAATTTGAAATCCCATATGTTAATGTTAAATGCGATACCTTTTCAATGTGCACATATATAAGGTTATTACGCATCATCAATCCTCTATTCTATTTAAAATAATTATCACATTTTTTTCAATCGTTTAATCCGCTCTTCGGTTGAAGGATGCGTATCAAATAAATGTGTCCAAGAACTGTCTTTGAATGGATTAGAAATGTATAGCGATGAACTACTAGGATCAGCCGATTGCATTGGTTCACTATTTGAAATCTTCTCTAATGCACTTATCAGCCCTTGAGGATTACGTGTTAATTCAACTCCAGAAGCATCAGCAAGAAATTCGCGATTACGCGACAAGGCCATCTGCGCCAGCGATGCAGCTAAAGGACCTAGTACCAAAATGACAATTGATAAAACCAAAACAAGCCAACCACCATTACTTTCGTTGTCACGCTTACGACCTCCACCCCACCAAAATGAATTATATCCAATATTAACCAAGATTGAAATCACGGATACAAGCGCCAACGCTGTCGTCTGCAAACGAATATCATAATTACGAATATGAGATACTTCATGGGCAACAACCCCCTCAAGCTCCTCGCGATTCAAACGAGTTAGTAGCCCTTGAGTTACCGCAACTGCAGAATGCTCAGGGTCTCGTCCCGTTGCAAATGCATTAGGACTCTCGTCATTAATAGTAAATACTCGCGGCATTGGAATTTTGCCTACAAGTGCCATATCTTCAATTATGTGCCAAAGTTCTGGAAAGTCACTTTCCTGCTTGATCTCAACCGCATTATTCATTCCCATCACTATATCCGTCGATCGTGCCAACATCGAAAACATGTAAAAGGCCCCAATGACAGCAGCCATTAAAACACCTGCGACTGAACTATTGAAAAAAACATAACCAATTGCTGCTCCAATAAGAATTACTAATAAGAAAAAGGCGATCATGACATAAACTGTTCGCCTTTTATTGCGTGCTATTTGCTGAAATAACATCTTCAAAACCCCTTCAACAAAGTTTTATTCAAAAGATACTTTTGGTGCATTTTTTTCTTCAGATGGAACTTCCAAATAATCAACTTTTGTTAACCCATGTATCCTTGCAACAAAGTTAGATGGAAAAGTCATTAATTTTTGATTGAATGAAGCAGCGGATGAATTAAACAACTGACGCGAATATGCTATCTTGTTCTCAGTATTACTTAATTCTTCCATCAATTTCGCAAATTCTTGGTTAGCTTTCAAATCTGGATAACTCTCAGCTAATGCAAAAATTGACTTTAAAGAACTAGAAAGCTGATTTGACAGCTCCATTTTTTCCTCATGTGCATCAGCTGGTAATTGTACCATTTGATTACGTAACTCAACAACCTTTGCAAATGTCTCACGTTCATGTTTGGCATAACCTTTGGTAGTTTCAACAAGATTTGGAATCAGGTCGTTTCTACGCTTGAGCTGAACATCAATTTGACTCCAAGATTCCTCTGTATAAACTTTTGCAGTCTGTAGCCCATTATAAAGAGCAACATACCCAAAGACAACTAAAGCAACAATTATGATAATTATAATCCAAGCCATTATAAATTCCTCCACTGTTTATTATTGAGAATAAGGATAAGCTACATAAAAATTATTGAACTAGTAACTATACTTTTCTTCTACTTATCATGAAAAAAGTTCACTAATACAAGACACTTCAACTCAATAGCCGCAAACAAAACTCCCAATAAGATATCTTAAGTCAATCATAGCAAATTTAATTGCTATTATAAAGCCGATTACATTATAATTTGAAAATTATTAAAATTTAGTTTCAGATTGCTAATCATTATTCTAGAATGTCTTTCAATAATTACAACTACCAAACCGTAACTAAATGCATGCTGAATCTTATTATTATTTTTCAGAAAAAAGAGTGTGATGTAAGTGAGGTGCCTTATAAACCTTGAACATGCAAGTCAAGTTTTGGAGGTACTTTTTTGACACGTAATTATACCTACAGAGTTAAGCTGAAAGTCGTTAAAGAATTATGAAACATATTTATTCTGAATAAAAAAGTAAGCCATAACAAAATTGTTATAGCTTACTAACAGGTACCATTAATTAAATGATAGTAGGGTCATTCCACAATGAACACCTACAGACACACTGGAAATCCGCCAGTATTTGTGTCCCTTTCGAAAAAAATCACTAGCCGCCGCAGCGGAACGAATAAATTCGTCTGATTACTTCGACTCATCGCATGAAGTAAACTATACTCTCTTATCCTAAATAAGTCAACTATAGTTTTTTGTTCATTCTATGATGTGGAATTCCTGCATCCAAAAAACCATCTCCGACAACATTGAATCCTAATTTAGAATAAAATTCCTGTGCTTGGTCTTGAGCTCCTAATGTTAAATAAGGAATTTTGTCATCCACTGCGATTTCCTCAATACACTTCATTATTTCCTTTGCATATCCTTTATGACGCTGATTATTCAAAGTAGCCACCCTCTGGATATGCCATGCCCCATCATCTTCCACAATAGTTCTAGCAGTCACTACAGCTTGGCTTTCTATGTATCCAACATAATGCATAGCACTTCCTTCAGCATCAACCTCTAGTTTTTCAGGTACTCCTTGTTCTGACACAAACACTTCTTTACGAATTGCTAGTGCATCTTGATAAACTTTAGATGTTAAATCATTGGTCCTATAAAAGGCAATCATTTATTTCACAGCCTCCTTTATATCTCATTAATAATCATTTTACATGAATAATCTCTGCAAGAAAAGATATTAATTAATTACAATGTTACTCGAATTTTTTTATCTTTTTTTGAATTTTGTTCATGATTGAACTAAAATGTAATTGTGGAATGAATTCCATGTGTGGATTCCAACAAAAAGAGGCGATTACAATGTCAAAGAAGTTGAGTAAAGAAGAAAAGAAAGCATTGGCTCGCAAAGCTCTAGAGGACCGCGCAAAGCATCCTGCAAAAAAGGAAGGCTCCGGTTTTGCACGACTTGATGCTGATGCAAAGAAGTTTGAAAGGTAACCTGTTATAATCTTTTAAACTGTTTTTTATCGTCAATTAGAATAATAAAACAAAAAGGGAACCGCAATAATCGTTTTGCAGTCCCCTTTTTGTTAATAATTATATATCAGTAGTCAATAATCTTTAGCACACCTTTTCTAGTGACTTACGTCGGCACTAAAGTACCGAGCTTCTAGGAACAAGCATAACTTATCTCATACATTTCAGTATTCGACAGCAGTTTACTCTATTTTACTAAGGTTTAGCCCAAACCATTGTGTTGCTTTATATTTTAGTTCTAGCTCTTAATTCCAATCTAGTAAGTATATTCTAGCTTGGTTTTCGCTATTCATACTTTATTTGATTATATATAATCTAATTAATTTTAGCAATAAATTATTAAGTTTTCTTAGACTTAAAACTATAAAATTATTTGCTAATTCTTAATTATTCAAAATCCAGAAGAAGAGCAAGAATACAAAGAATAAAGCATACATGATTGGATGAACTTCTTTTCCCCGTTTAGCAGCTATCATCGTAATCGGATATGCAATCACGCCAAGTGCTAATCCATCTGAAATGCTGTACGTCAACGGCATCCCTAATAAGATTAAAAACGACGGAATTGCAATTTCCATTTTGTCCCATTCAACTTTCTTCATGTTTTGCGCCATTAATACACCTACAATAATCAAAGCAGGTGCAGTTACTTGATTTGTAACAACACTCAAAAGTGGTGAAAAGAACATCCCAAAAATGAATAAGATTCCTGTAACGACAGCTGTTAGTCCAGAACGGCCTCCAACAGCAATCCCTGCTGATGATTCTACGTAAGCTCCTACAGGCGATGTTCCTAACAATGCTCCAGCAGTCATCGCGGTTGAGTCAGACAATAAAGCCTTACCCACTCTTGGCATCTTATTGTCTTTCATGAAACCAGCCTGTTGTGCTAATCCCACCAAAGTACCTGCTGTATCGAAGAAGGTAACTAATAAGAAAGTTAATACAACTACGACTAGCTGCAGTGAATTAATACTTCCAATATGTTGTACGGCTACTAAAAAAGTTGGTTTCAAACTTGGAGCACCAGAAACTACAGAGCTTGGCAATTTAATCATCCCTGTAATCATACCTAAAATAGCAGTTGCGGCCATCCCGATAAAGATATTGCCTGGAACACGACGTACCAATAAAATTGCGGTTATCATAAGTCCAAAAATGGTTAACCAAGTTGTCCCAGAAAAACTTCCTAAAGCAACTAATGTAGATTTATCTGCAACGATAATTCCACCATCTTCCAAACCAATAAATGCAATAAACAAACCAATCCCCGCTGAAATTGCATATTTCAAGTTAGCAGGAATTGCATCAATAATTAATTCACGCAATTTGAAAATTGTAATTAATAAAAAGATAATTGAAGCTATCAAAACTCCAGCCAAGGCTGTTTGCCAAGGTACTTTCATTCCAATACAAACTGAATAAGTGAAAAAAGCATTAATTCCAAGTGCGGGAGCCGTAGCAATCGGATATTTTGCATACAACCCCATTAAAATACATCCAATTGCACTTGCGATGGCGGTTGCTGTAAAAACAGCACCCTTATCCATTCCTGAATCGCCTAAAACACTAGGATTAACAAAAAGAATATACGCCATTGAAATAAATGTTGTAAATCCGGCCAATAATTCACGCCCAATAGTCGACCCTAATTCATTAATTTGAAAATAAGATTCGATTTTCTCTTTCAAAATACTTACTCCTTTTTTACGAACATTGAAATTCGTATTTTAATATAAAACCCGCTTATTAATATACTACAATGTAAAAAAAATGTAAATACGAATATCATCCAACCATAATGTTCGTGTTCCACTCAAAAGGTCGTGTTAATAAACGACTGAAATTTTTGAATTCTAACTTTATTTTATGGGCCACGATTATCTGGCGCAACAGAAAATACTGAATAAAATATAGAGACAAAAAAAGAGCCCTAACCTCCCACGAGATTACGACATCTTCCTTACTTATTGTCGGCACTAAAGTACCGAGCTTCTAGGAACAAGCATAACTTATCTCATACATTTCAGTATTCGACAGCAGTTTACTCTATTTTACTAAGGTTTAGCCCAAACCATTGTGTTGCTTTATATTTTAGTTCTAGCTCTTAATTCCAATCTAGTAAGTATATTCTAGCTTGGTTTTCGCTATTCATACTTTATTTGATTATATACCATCTAATTCATCTTAGCAGTAAATTACTAAGTTTTCTTAGACTTAAAACTATAAAAAATTAGTCTTCTTTATTTGCAAAACCATATTTTTTGTTGAAACGATCCACACGTCCGTCTGCTTGTGTAAACTTCTGACGTCCCGTGTAGAATGGATGTGAATCACTTGAAATTTCAACACGAATTAATGGGTATGTGTTTCCATCTTCCCATTCAATCGTTTCTGCTGAATTCTTAGTTGAACCCGAAGTAAACTTATATCCTGTAGATGAATCTAAGAAAACAACTTTATGATAATCTGGATGGATTCCTGGTCTCATTTTATACTCTCCTTTGCCCTGACCCATTTGCTGTGTCAGAGTTAATCTTTTTACGTACAACACCAAGTATTCTAACATGAATACAAGACGAGGTCAAAAGTTATATTTTGCTCCAGTCTATATTTAGTTAGGATAAACATGCTGCATATGTCAAAATTCTCCATTAACTCCACATTACTCATAGTTTCGAGTTGGTTCTCAAATTTTGCTGATTTTGTACTGTCTATTTTTTTTGTGGTAAATTGCTATTTATTTCGTTAATAAAGGTCTCATTATCTTTTGTCTTTTTTAAAGCCACAATAACATGTTCAGTCTGTTTAGCAATATCACCATTCAAATCCTTGCGTAATTTCCACATAAAATTCATTTTTTCCTCAGAAAGCAGTAGCTCTTCCTTGCGCGTTCCCGATTTTTTTAAATCGACAGCTGGGAAAATACGTCTTTCTGCTAAATCTCTGGCCAATTGAATTTCCTGGTTGCCTGTTCCTTTAAACTCTTCATATATGACATCATCCATCCTGCTGCCAGTATCAACAAGTGAAGTTGCTAAAATTGTTAAACTGCCGCCTTCTTCGATATTTCGAGCAGCTCCAAAAAATTTCTTAGGTTTGAATAAAGCTGCCGGATCAATTCCACCTGAGAGCGTTCGTCCACTTGGAGGAACTACTAAATTATATGCTCTAGCTAATCTTGTTAATGAATCCAACAAAATGACAACATCTTGTTTATCCTCCACTAATCTCATGGCACGCTCTAAAACAAGTTCTGAAACTCTTACATGATTTTCCGGTTTCTGATCAAAAGTTGAATAAACAATCTCGCCATCTACTGTCCTTTCAAGATCTGTAACTTCTTCGGGGCGCTCATCGATTAATAATACAATCAGCTTAACTTCCGGAAAGTTTTGTGTAATTCCATTAGCAATTGCCTTCAACAAACTTGTCTTCCCAGCTTTTGGGGGTGCAACAATCAGGCCACGCTGACCAAAACCAATTGGTGCAAATAAATCTAAAATTCTGGTAGACAAGACTCCTTGCGTCGTTTCAAGCTTCAATTGTCTGGTTGGATACAAGGCCGTCAATGCAGGAAAATGGGGTCTTTCTTTTGCCTCTTCAGGATGCTTTCCATTAACACTGTCAACATGCATCATTCCGTAATAACGTTCATTTGGTTTTGGTTGTCTAACTTTCCCCGCAACTAAATCACCATTGCGTAAACCAAAGCGTCTAATTTGTGATGAGGAGATGTAAATATCTTCTTGAGATGAGCCATAGTTAATAGGACGCAAAAAACCAAAACCATCTTGCTGAGTTGTTATATCCAGAACGCCTGACATGTAATAGAAGCCTTGTTCCTGTGCCTGCGCCCTGATAATTGCCAAAGACAGTTCTTTTTTATTCATCTGACTGTAATAAGGAATTTTAAAATCACGAGCATATGAGTAAATTTCTTTTAAATTTTTAATTTTTAAATCAACTAATGTTAGATTCTTCGTAGTCTTTTCTCCTCAATTATCACTAATTTGCTTGTTATTATGCTTCGCTTATTCGTCAATTATTTTAATTTCAACATCCAAATCTCTTAGCTTCTCAATAATACGTTCATAGCCTCGCAAAATATTATCCGCGTGTGTGATAGTCGTGACACCCTTGGACATCAGCGCCAATCCCACCAACGAGACACCTGCTCTAATCTCACTCGCTTTGACGGTTGCACCACGTAAATTATCAGAATGTCCAACAGTAATTATTCCATCCCGGCTTGATATTGCAGCTCCCATTTTTTGCATTTCAGCAATGTGTTTAATACGTTCAGGATATAACGTATCAATGATTTTACTTTCTCCATTTGCTCTCATCAGCAATGGTGTTATTGGTTGTTGCAAATCTGTTGCAAATCCAGGAAAAGGTGAGGTTTTAACAGTTACCGGGCTTAAATTATCGCCGCCTTTTACGTAGATACTATCTTCATTAACTTCTAAGTAAATCCCCATTTCAACAAGTTTAGCAATAAAGGGTTCTAAATGTTCAGTAATAACGTTCTTTACCAGTACACCATCTCCATTTGCAGCAGCAAACGCCAAATAAGTCCCCGCTTCAATCCTATCTGGGATAATCGTATGTGTATTTGTAGCTTTTAGACTCGAAACACCTTTTATTCGGATTACATCGGTTCCTGCCCCACGAATTTGAGCACCCATATTATTTAAGAAAGTCGCTAAATCCACTATTTCAGGTTCTTTTGCCGCATTCTCAATAATAGTTGTACCGCTTGCTCTAACTGTAGCCAAAAGAACATTAATCGTTGCACCAACAGAAACGATATCAAAAAATATTCGTGCACCTTGTAATCCATTTTCTCCAGTTTTAATTCTTACTGCATCATTTTCTTCAACCACTTGTGCCCCAAGCGCCTTAAATCCTTTAATATGCTGATCAATTGGTCTTGGCCCAATATTGTCTCCACCAGGAAAACCAACAATTGCCTCACCAAACTTGCCTAGGAGCGCGCCCATAAAATAATAGGAAGCACGTAAACTCTTAATCGCCCCACCTGGTAATGGTACACTTTTTATTTGTGTAGGGTCTATTTCTAATTCACCTTTATCAAATACCGATTTAACATTCATTGATTCTAGGATTAACATCAAATTATGAACATCTAAAATATCTGGGACTGAATCAAATTTAACCGGTGTATCTGCTAAAATTGCAGCCGGTATGAGGGCAACTGTACTATTTTTTGCTCCGCCGATTGTGACCTTGCCTGACAGTTTTTGCCCTCCTCTAATAATCATTTTTTTCATTTTTTTTAAAATCTCCACTCGATTATCAAGTCAATATAATATAATACGCAATTAGATGCCTCCGTATTTTTGGTACTACAATATTTGGCACAAAAAGCATCTCTTTTCATATTACAAGATAGGCAGACAGGTTTCAATTAAAAAAGACTTAATTTAAGAAATTTATTTTCCTATCCTTCGAAAAAAATAATTAGTTCTCATTTTACACATCGTACTTGTTTCTTTGACTATCTTAATTACATAAAAAATTTAATTTCAGAAGTCATATAATTATTTTCACATATTGCAAAAAAACAAGTGATTACCTTAAATAACAACTCTACGATAATCACTTGTCTTACACTATTTTAATTACTAAAATTTTTATTTAGCACTTGCAACTACAAAAGCCTGAAATAGTCCTTCAGGTCTTTGGGGCCGTGAAAGAAATTCAGGATGGTACTGTGCAGCCACAAAGAACTTGTGCTCACTTAACTCAACAACTTCAACCAAATGATTGTCAGGGGAAGTCCCCGCAAATGTCAATCCATTTTCAGTAAATGACTTTCGATATTCATTGTTAAATTCATAGCGATGACGATGGCGTTCTTGAATTACTTCTTGATTGCCATAAGCTGCAGCAGCAACTGAACCCTGTTTTAGCTTACATGGATACAGCCCTAGCCGTTGAGTGCCCCCCATTTCTTCAACGTCTTCTTGATCAGCCATTAAGTCAATAATTTTATTCGAACACTTAGAGTCAACTTCTGTCGTGTTTGCATCTGCAAGTCCCACAATATTACGAGCAAATTCGATGCAAGCCATTTGCATTCCTAAACATATTCCTAAGAATGGCACATTATTTTCACGAGCATACTTGATTGACTCAATCATCCCCTCAAGCCCTCGATCTCCGAATCCACCGGGTACAACAATACCGTCATATGGGCTTAATTCTGTTATAACGTTTTCAGCATTCAATTTTTCTGAATCAAATAGTACCACTTCAACATCTGCATTTATTGTATACCCAGCATGTTTCAAAGCTTCAGCAACTGAAATATAAGCATCAGGTAGTTTTACATATTTTCCGACTATAGCAATTTTCACTGAACGATCAAGATGTTTAACTTTATTGGTTAGTTCTTCCCATTTACACATATCTGACTCTGGAGATTCAATGTGAAGCAACTTGCAAACAAAATCATCCATATGCTGTGCCTTCAAATTCAATGGAACCTCATATAAAGTTTCAACATCCATCGACTCAATCACAGCTTCAGGTTCAACATCACAAAAGCTTGCAATTTTATTACGCATACTCTCAGAAATATGTTGTTCAGTTCTCACCACCAAAATATTTGGTTGAATTCCTAGACCACGAAGTTCTTTAACACTGTGTTGTGTTGGCTTTGTCTTCATTTCCCCAGCTGCTCTAAGATATGGTACTAAAGTTGTGTGAATATAGACAACATTCTCACTGCCAACCTCGGCCTTCATTTGACGCAGTGCTTCTAAAAATGGCAGAGATTCAATGTCACCCACTGTTCCTCCAACTTCTGTAATGACAACATCAGCATTAGTAGTAGTTCCTGCACGCATGATTTTCTCTTTAATCATATTGGTAATATGTGGAATTACCTGGACAGTTGCTCCCAAATAATCACCCCGGCGTTCCTTACGGATAACCTCTGAATAAATCTTACCCGTCGTAACATTTGAATATTTGTTCAAATTAATATCAATAAACCGTTCATAATGTCCCAAATCCAAGTCCGCCTCAGTACCATCATCTGTTACAAAAACCTCTCCATGCTGGTAAGGACTCATCGTTCCAGGATCGACGTTGATGTAGGGATCGAATTTTTGAATCATGACTTTCAATCCCCTGTTTTTAAGCAGCCTTCCAAGAGATGCAGCAACAATTCCTTTTCCTAATGATGACACAACGCCACCTGTCACAAAAATATATTTGGTCATTAAAAATTCTCCTTTAAATATTTTTTCAGGGTAGACACGCAATTGATGCACCTATAAAAAATAAAATAACAAGCTCCCTATTCTGATGAATAGGGAGCTTGTATAATTACCGTCCAATGACTCCACACAAAAGTATGAAGTGCCCAACAAAGATTGTACCCAAAAATAATTAACTAGTCAAGACCTAGTAACTATAATTCGTCATCGTCTTCAATATCATCTGACATCTCGGTTAACTGACCTTCAATTCCATCAGGCAAGTCCTCTTCATCCTCATCCGCATCATCAATATCATTCAAATCTTTGCTATATTCTTTAAGTTCAGTATTATCGTCCTCGTTCGTATAATCAGTATCCAAATCGTCATCTTCTGGATCATCATTATAATCGATGACGTCATCATCTTCACTTGCATCAGCCATAAACGCATTGACCTTCTTGCGTTTTTTACTCTTTGGCTTGTCAGTCTCTTCATCTTCAGTATGAACAACTGCCTCGTCAATAGAATCATACGGATACCATGAACGCAAGCCCCAAAGATTGTCACCCAAAGAAATAAAGCTACCATCTACATTTAAGTCAGTGTAAAATTGTGAGAGTCTTTCTCTGATTTCTTCATCGCTCTTGCCAAGATATTCTTGCACAGCATTCACCAAATCGGCAAAAGGAGTAACATCCCCTCGTTGACTTAAAATCGTATGTGCAACTTCAATCAATGATAGTTCGCTTCTATTAGCATCCTTGAATTTTTCTAGCTCCAAACGGTACACGTCCCTTCTACAGTCTAAATATTATCATACATTCTTATCCAGTAAATTGCAATCTTATTTTGTACTCTCCAAGAAGTTTGCCACCACTGTACAGCAGGTAGTCAACGCGTACTGCTCCCGCCAAAGGCAGATCACTAATATTGACATTTAATGATGGTGTGACCGTTTCAATCGGAATCTCACCATATGGTGTTCGATAAGTAGCCGATATTCTTTTATTATCTTCAAAAAAGAGCTGCGTCCGCATTGTCTTACTTTTACGTGTCAATTGAATACTACCATCATTATTGATCTTAAAGGTCACAACCGCAGTCTCATTGTTATAGTCTTCAGTGTACCGCAGATAAATTGAATTCCCCATCTGAAATAAGCGACCCTCAAATTTACGATTATATTTACTGACTGTGCCCTCTTGCTTGGTGAAAGTCTGGAGTGTTATTAAAATAGCTGTCCCATTACTCAAAAAATCATCCCTTTTGTCATCGTATTATATCATTTTTCTAAGTCATCCATCATAAACTTACCATTGTGTAATGGGCAAGAAATATTATAATAAGTTATAATTAATATAATTGATTTATCAGTGCATATCAATATAGGAGTTGATTAGTTATCACTGTTTATACAAGTAAGAAATTAAAGAGAGAAAAAGTTTTGCGCGATCCAATTCACAGTTACATCTATGTCCAGCACCAAGTAATTTTGGACCTTATCAACACACGTGAATTTCAGCGGTTACGCAGAATTCGTCAATTAGGAACCGCAAGCAGTACTTTCCACGGTGCAGAACATTCCCGCTTTACTCATTCAGTTGGTGTATACGAAATTACCCGTCAAATCTGCGATAACTTCCAGCGAAACTATCCTTCAAAAAACCCAAGTGATGGTCTTTGGAACGATGATGAGCGCTTAGTTGCTTTGTGTGCCGCGTTGCTCCACGATATTGGTCACGGTCCGTATTCGCATACTTTTGAACATATTTTTGGAACTAATCATGAAGATGTTACCGTTGATATTCTAACCTCGTCTTCTACTGAAGTTAACAAAGTTTTACGAGAAGTTGCCCCTGATTTCCCGGAAAAAGTCGCGAGTGTAATTCAAAAAACCTATCCTAACCCGCAAGTTGTTCAGATGATTTCAAGTCAAATTGACGCCGATCGGATGGATTATCTTCTCAGGGACTCGTATTATACAGGTACTAATTATGGTACCTTTGATTTGCGCAGAATCTTGCGTGTCATGCGCCCGTACAAGAATGGTATTACATTTCATATCAGCGGAATGCATGCGGTCGAAGATTACATCGTAAGTCGCTTTCAGATGTACCAACAGGTTTATTTTCATCCGGTCTCACGCTCCATGGAAGTAATTTTGAATAGATTGTTGCAACGGGCAAAGTTTCTATTTGAAAACAACCAGTTATTGCAAGAAAATCCGCCGCAACTGCTGCTGCCTTTTTTTGAAAATAATTTTTCTGTTGAAGATTACATTCGTCTGGATGATGGAGTTTTAAACACTTATTTTATCCAATGGTCTATGAGTACCGACAAAATACTAAGCGATTTGGCTAGTCGCTTCTTGAACCGCAAGCCATTAAAGTCTGCACGTTTTTCTACTGTTACTAGCCACCAGCTTCCTAAGTTGCGCGAACTGGTTACTGCTGCAGGGTATAATTCAACTTATTATACTGCAACCAATGATAGCTTTGATTTGCCTTATGATGTGTACGCACCTCATCAAAGTAAAAAAATAACACAGATCGAATTATATCAAGATGATGGCTCACTAATTGAGCTTTCAGAAGTTAGCAAGCTCGTTGCTGCAATTACCGGAGAGTTTTCTGGTGATGAGCGTTTCTTCTTTCCAAAAGAAATGCTGACATCTTCAAAACAAATTGATTTGTTTGCACCAATTTATGAGCAATTTCAAGGATATCTAAAAAATGGCTGGTTAATTGAGAAAAAGAATAACTGCTAGAATGAAAGTAATCTGTGTTGGCGAAATCCGACTCAAGCAGGGAATTTTAGTGCTTAGAAAAACTTATATATAGTCAGAAAAAAGAGCAGATCATAATGAAGAACAAGGAGTTGGGCCAAAAGTTAACTTTTAGCCCAGCCCCTTGTTTATTACGAATAAACGTGTTTCATAGGTCAAAATTCTCCATTTAACTCCGACTTACTCATAGCAAAACACTCGCTAAGTTCATAATTTCTTATTAATACTAACTCTTTGCCATCTTTGAACTTTTTTACAAAGTCTGGACACTTTCTTATTTATTATAATATCATAAAATTATTATTTTCTTGTCCTTTAAGCTGCTTCACTAATTTCAGGCCATCCTTAGTTAGAGCTCCAGGAGCTAAGTTCACAAAACTATCTCCAACCCTTCTAGGACTTTTCGTAATTATCTTCGCTGTAAAAAGTAGTAGCTCAATGGTTGCTAACTCCTGTATTCCAATGCCATTTAAAACTGCAAAGTCAATCACCTGATATTCTTTGAGCTCCCCCCCAACTCTAGCAAAAGTCGCCAAGAATTCTAAGAAATCAACCATAAATCCATAGTCTATCAATATTCTTCCTCCTCGTAATATATGTTTATAAGCCATTGGCTATCTATACTTTAAAAAGATAACATTTATCAATGTTTAAAATATTGGCCTTCTTAATTTTTATTTGCCTGCACATGTCTGGTTCTTCATTTATTTTTTTTTCGAAAATTTTTAATACAGCAATCATTTTCTCTAACTGTAATACTTGTTCTTTAATTTTTCGTTTCTTTTTCAAGCTGTCAAGTTCACTCGTGATTGATTCCGAGCGGAGAATATAATTTAGTATTTTTTGATATCTCATCAATGCAAATTTAATATTTAAAGTAGAGGAGATTGTTTTAAAGTTTTCTGGATCTTGACAATTTTCAAGTAAATCAAAGAGTTCAAGATAATGCCATAATTTTATGGTATAGTTCCCGTAATGCCGTTCAAAAGCTTGTTCTTCATTTCTTATATCACTCATTTTCAATAACGCTCTCCTCAAAATCAAGTAATTTATTACATATAAAAGTGTACTATTATCTTGAAAACAAGGGGTTTTTATTTTTTCTACAAAAGCAAAAAAAAGAAACCGTCTATGAAATATATGCAGTTAACACAAATTTCAATACAGCTTCTTTTTTATTGTTTAATACTTATACGGTAATGATAATAGATAATACTATATATGTGACTCCGATAATTAAAGCGCTTTTGCCAAATTTGCTAAAACGTATCGGTTGGTTCTTAATACTCCCAACTTCACGTACATTTATTTTTGCTTGCTGGTACTCGTCATCAGTCTCGTCTTTTTTCTTATGTTTAAACCAGCCAGCCAATAAATGTGCACCTAACAAAATATCTATAATCATTAGGCAAATAGCAACCAATCCTACCAAAAATAAAATGTTGGAAATCAAAACCCTGTCTATACCAATAATGTTTGCAATTACTAACATAATTCCAACTATCTGAATAGCTGTAACACTTTTAAAATAATATTTTTGCTTGATTCGCTCCATCCTGTTTCCATCCACCTAATTAATATTTGTATATTCACCCGTGATTTCATCAGCTTTTTGAACTTTCCCAGTTGTATAATTGTACTTGTACATGCCCTTTAGATTAGAAACATCTACATTGTCCGGACTAGTGTGTCTGATTTCAATCTGGTATGTGTCATCGTCTAATTTCATAACATAATATTGATCCCCTGCCTCTTGTGGAAGTCCAGTTACTGCCCGAAACTTGGTTAAAATTTGCGAATCAGACAATCCCGCTACTACTGATGAAACCTGGCTGTTTGTTGCACTACTAATCGAACTTCCAGTCTGACTGGCATAAGTTGAACTAACAATCTTGGAGCTGCGTGCATTGGTATAGCCACTTGTCGTTGTTGCCTGACTAGTTGATTCAGCTTGAGATGCTGTACTTTGGTTCTGTGCAGCTGCTATTTTTTGCTGATAACTCTTTGCTTTCTCCTGATAGGAAGCCACAGCTTGGTACTTACTAGACAATGCCATTAATGTTTGGTAGCTTCCCCCAGCTTCAGAATACTTTCCAGCATTGTAATATGCTACTGTTTCATTATAATAAATTTTAGCAAGTTTAACGGCTTGATACTCACGCTGTACAACATCAATTTGTTTAACTAGTTTGTCTGGCTCTTTAACTTTAGCTAGCTGCTGTAACTTTTTCTTTGCCTTTGCTAATTTATTCTCAGTTACTGCTCTCTTGGCAGACAGTAACCTACCAAGATTATTATATAGTACCTTAATTTTTTTGTTCTCGGCGTTCTTTGCAATTACTTTTTCTAACTCACTATATGCCTGTTGCGGCGTTCCCTTATCAAGATACTTCAACGCCTCCGTATAGTGAGACTTGACCTGCTTTGTTGTCATTGAAGAACTACTGCTGCTGCTATTATTGCTGTTACCTGCAGAACATCCAACTGCTACAATTGCTAACAAAGTCAATGATACTCCCCAAAAGGTCTTTTTCAATCGTGTCTTCATAATTGCTGCCTCCCTACTAAATATTAATTATTCCCTTCACAAAATTATAACATGGCATGTATCGTTTAGTATCCAACTAGTCTATGATTTCTTTGGATTATTTATTTTATTTGTTTTAAAAACTGTCATTTCAATTGTGACCCAGATGACTAACACAACTGAAATTGCTGCATAGACTACCAACATTGTTTCGCTTGCAAAAATCTTTGAATTTGCGTAATAGCCAAAACTTGCATCTAATTTTGAAATCAAGATGAATAGTGCAAGATTACCTCCAAACATACCAAAGAATACAGTATTAAATGTCATTCCCATAATTTGCAATCCAATATTTCTACCACTTGTTCGTAATTCTTGCGCTGTTTTGCCACCTCCCTGTTCAATTATTTCCTCCATTCCACTTGCGACGGCAATTGCAGCCTCCGCAATCGCACCAAGTGTACTCAAGATTGTCGTTGCAATCGCAATCGAAGCAAAATTAACACCAATCGCAAGATTGAAAGCCTCGATTTCTTCTGACTGTTCATTGCTGAATCCATATATCTGCATCAAATAATTCATCGGAATAATTAGCAACAACATTACTGCTAAAACAAGTAATGTTGATAAAAAAGCCGTATTGGTCTGTGACTCATTATTATTTCCAACATAGATAATAATTGCAAGAATTGATACCCCTGTAAACATCATTACAAAAATAGGTGGAAACCCACCAGCTATCAAGATGACCGTCAAAAAGAGTAACCCAAAATTAATAATTAACGTAAAAAAAGCCGCTAAACCTCTTCTTCCACCGCTCAAAATCAGCAGCACAGCCAAAACAACTATTAAAACGATGATTGTATTCATTCTTTGCTCCTTTCCAGTGACCAAGCGGCGAATAAGCTCGCGGCCGGAATTACTAATGCTATTCCTATTCCGCTAATTACAGCTTGTACTAAGCCTAACGACATCGTCCATGAAAAAGTATAACCAATTGTATTGCCGGTTCTAAAATATAGAACTGCCATTGTAAAAGTCTCGGCAAAAAAGATTAGCAACAACACATTAACCAGCGGGCCCATAATATCTTTACCGACTTCTCTCCCAGATTGGTAGAGCTGTTGAAATGAAACTTCTGGTCGGCTGCGTTTTAATTCAAACAGGGTTGCCACAATATCTGTTGCCGCATCCATAACTGTTCCTAACAACCCAATCAGAGTTGCAGATAAAAATAATTGCTTCGGTTGTTGTGTTGCAAAATCTAGTGCTTCATAATGCATCCCGCTATCCTTTGTTAACCACATTATGCCTACAGAAATAAGCAATGCAATTGCTGTTCCGCTGACAATTGCTGCAAATGTAACTGTAAATTGCCTATTAAGCCCGATAATTATCGCTAATGTAATTGCTGTGAAAATAATTGCGCTGACTGCAAAAATTATAAAAAAATTTGTAATATTCCATGAAACATCAAGTTGCACAATTATCAAGAACAGTACAAAATTAACCAAAACACTTATAATTGTTCTCAGCCCGTCAATCTTCATAATAATAAATAGCAGACATACCATTATCCAACACATCATAAACAAATAAGTATCTCGTTTGTAATTTGTCGGAGTTACTTCAAGTTTTTTATTATCATAATTAAGCGTGACAAAAAGCTGTTGCCCTTTTTGATAATTTTGACTTAATCCCCCAGATGCTGCATATGTATTCTGAAAACTAACTTTTTCTCCTTTTTTCTTGCTATTCAGAAGTATGCCATACACTGTCTGGTCAGTTTTTTTATCATGATTTCCATATTCGTCTGAGGATTTTTTTGTTTTTCCTTGTTCAACCCGGGTAACTTGTAAAATTGACTGCTTGTACAAGAAAGCATCATGGGTTGATATAAAAAAAATTACGATTGCTCCCAAAAGCAAAATAATACATTCAAAAAAAAGCTTTTTCTTCATTTTATACTCTCTTTTCTTATCGCTTTGGATAAAAGATACCATTCATCCCAATTTTTTAAAAGAAACAATCTATTTTCTTAAAAGAAAAAAGACAATTTGAAAACTTTGCTTTTACTCGCTATAATTTACATTAAATAACCCATGAGGATGGCACATATTTTATGAATAACACAAAAAAAGTTTTAAAACTTCTGTCAGATTCATCTGATTACCTTTCCGGTGAAAAAATCGCAAGTGCAGTTGGTATCTCACGGACAGCAGTCTGGAAAATTGTTAAAAATCTGCAAGACCTGGGTTATCCAATCAAAAGCAAGATGCATTCTGGTTATTACTATGAAGACAATAATCAACTTAATGAATTTATTATCAAGAAAAGCTTACCCGCTTATCTTAAAACGGTGACTTTTGAACTTCACGATTCTCTTAATTCAACTAATAGCAGAGCAAAGGAAATCAGTGTAAATCAAACTACTGAACAACCTTTGGTAATCATCAGTGATCAGCAGACTAGTGGTTATGGTCGCTATGGCCGCTCCTTTACCTCGCCTAGTAAAACTGGAATTTATATGAGTATTTTGCTAAAGACCCAATCAGAAAAACTAAACCCCGGATTATTGACAACAGCCACTGCACTAGCCGTAGCACGCACAATTGAAAAAAAACTGGGAGTTAATACTCAAATAAAATGGGTAAACGATGTATTAGTTAAGCAAAAGAAAGTTGTCGGAATACTGACCGAAGCAGTTAGTGATATTGAAAGTGGATCTATCAACCAAGTAATTATTGGTATTGGAATCAACTACCTCTCTGATATTTCTATTTTCCCCGCTGAGATTCAAAAACGCGTCGGTACTTTGCAAGAATACGCTGAACGTAATCACGTATCTCGTAACTATTTCATTGCACAGCTATTATCCGAATTTTTCTCATTATATTCAGATTATCAAACAGGTGACTTTATAGAGGAGTATAAAGAAAAATCATATCTCATTGGAAAAAAAGTCACCATTACTCAAGGACAAGAAAAAATTAATGGGATTGCTGCCGATATTGATAAAGCAGGGCGGCTTATTTTACAAGATGGAACCACCCTTTACTCTGGTGAGGTTACAAAAGTACGATTAGCTTAAAAAAGTATCTCAAAAATTGAAAATCGTCATCCACCAATTTATAGTGAATGACGACGGCCAATCTTGGGATACTTTTTTATTATCAAACTATTCATGTTGCTCTCTTAACATCTTTGCCTTGTGTAAATATGGGCCATAAGGCAGTATACTTATGCTCTTTGACTTTAGGGGCGGAGAATGTGTTGCCCTTTAGTATTTGAACACAAGCTACTGGCTTATAGCCCATATCGTTAATTAACTATTTTTTTAACTTTGCTGCAGCTGCTTCATCAACAATCACAGTCACATTTGCATGCCTCTGCAAGACACTTGCAGGACATTCTTCAGTCACAGGTCCTTCAATCATTTTGGCGACTGCCACAGCTTTATTTTCTCCAAAAGCCTCTAATATTATGCTCTTGGATTTCATTATTGACCCAATTCCCATCGAATATGCGTACTTAGGTACATCTTTTTCATTCTCAAAGAAACGCGCGTTTGCCTCAATTGTCGAAGGAGTTAAAGCAACTTTATGGGTTGTCAAATCAAAACTTGAACCTGGTTCATTGAATCCAATATGACCATTGCGTCCAATTCCCAACAACTGCAAATCAATCGGATTAGCAGCAATCACTTGATCATATCGCTTAACTTCTTCCTCCGGATCTACCGCACTGCCTTCTGGTAAATAGGACTTTTTGAATGGCTTAAACTCAAATAAGTTTTTTTCCATATAATAACGGTAACTTTGCTCATCTGTTGGTTTCAAACCGACATACTCATCAAGATTAACGGAAATACAATTCGAAAAATCAATCTTGCTTTTTACGAGATACTGATAGGTCGTCACAGGTGTGCTTCCAGTTGCTAATCCAAATACTTTTGCACCACTTGCACATGCATCACAAAAGAGTTCGCTTGCTTTCTTCCCGCCTGCTATACTATCTTTAACAACAATAATATTCATTTAACTTACCTCCATTTAATGGTATAGCCCTATTATAATTGGGCTATACCAAAAAAGCAAGCAACTAAAAAAAGTAAGTTAACCTTATTTACTTTGTAATCTTAACACATCTGTAAGCGCTTGTAAACGTTTATAAGTCATTTTAAGCATTTGATTGTAAAAAAGATATTTTTTTTCTTTTATTAAGCGCAAAACCTCTAATTGAGAGGCTGGTTCAAAAGTCTCCCTCTAGCTTCAAATTACTCATAACAAAGTACTCATTACATTCATAGTTTCAAGTTAGTGCTCAAATTTTCCCGACTTTGTTCTGCCTTAAATCAGAGCTACTTCACTAATCAAATATCCAATTTGCGATGTTTCAACGATGGCAGTACCTTTCGATCAGCCAATCCAATAAAATATCCTTGAAACAAAAGTGAAAATATCGTACCAACATTAACGGCAAAAAGCTCCTTATCATTAATTGCCGTGATAATAATGGCAAAAATCGGGATAAAAAAAGATACCAACTGTGCGATAACTGAATTCCCTTTGAAAAATTTAAAACGAATAATCTGCATCATATCATCACAGGGATGCAATATTAAATTCACTCTCTGATAAATTGAAATTGCAGTAGCAACACAGACTATACCTGCACAATCTAACACAACTCTAATTGTTAATGGTAAATTCCCAATTCCTAGTAAGATAAGCCCTTGTGATAACAGTCCCACAAGATATGCAAAAGAAAACATAAAGATCAGATATCCTGTAATCCGACTGAATGAAATTTTCCCAACTAGAATCAAGTTTACAATAACGGCAAAAAAGCCTTCCAATACAAGAACAATACTTAATGGAATTAAAGTCGCGTGTGCAATATTAACTGCTGCTGCAGTCCACAATGCACTCCCTAGATTTAATGAAACTGTTAATGCATTTCCAAAACTATTTAAGACAATTGAAAAAATAAAATATCCAATCATCAAAGGAGTGTCCCGATGATAAGCATGTATAATTGATTGTTTTTCCATGATTACTGTGTAATTACCTCACTAATATTATGTTTGTATCCACAAAGTATCTTACTTTATCCTCTCCCATACTTCAATCCCTTCTAGCAAGAAGTAAATATCTATTCTTGTTTATTATTAATAACGCGTTTAAAATGATTGAAAAAAGAAAGATTGTGACAAGATGAATACTCCTGATATAAAGATTAGATTAGTAACGTTGGCAGATGCACCTGCACTTTTACATATTTATCAGTACTATGTTCAGCAAACTGCAATTACATTCGAATATGATACTCCTACTATCGAAGAATTTGAAAAGCGAATACGTAATATCTCTCTTAGGTATCCTTATCTAGTAGCCTATGCAGATAATAAAATACTAGGTTTTGCATATCTAAGCTCATTCCATCCGCGTGCTGCATATATTTGGTCCGCTGAAATCTCAATTTATCTGTCTCATGATGTACAACATCATGGAATTGGCACCCTACTATACAATGAACTTGAAAAAATAGCCGCTGCACAAAATATTTTAAATATTAATGCCTGCATAAGTTTACCCAAAACTACCGATACACATCTCCCCATGACAAGTATTTATTTCCATAAAAAAAATGGTTTTAAGAAAGTTGCTCACTTCCACAATGTCGGATACAAATTCAATACTTGGTTTGATATGATCTGGATGGAAAAAAGCAACAATATTCATCCATCACCCATGACCCCCTTTATTCCCTATCCCCAAATTAAGAAAGACTTCTTCGCTTAATACTTAATTATTACAAATTACCTTGCAAGTGCTACAATAAAAATATAATAAAGCAGGGAGGTTATCTAATGAGTGAAAACGTTTTATTTAATCAGGGACAAATAATTTCAAGTAAATATGATTTTAGCAAAGCATATCTTTCAGCAGAGCTTTTTAAGAAAGAGGACAGTAACGGACCTGCACCATCCGCTAATCAACCAGAAATAATTACATTAAGTGATGGAAATGAAATTCCATTGATTGGTTTTGGAACATATACATTGACTGGTGGAGCTGGTGTCAATATAATGATGCAGGCCTTATCAACTGGCTATCGTGCACTTGACTCGGCTGTTAATTATGGAAATGAAGGCGCTGTTGGAGAAGTTATTCGTAGAACTAGTTTAAATCGTGAAGATTTATTCATAACTTCCAAGTTACCAGGGCGTCATCAAAAATTTGATGAGGCAATCACAACTATTCAGGAATCTTTATTTAGAATGCATCTCGATTATTTCGATCTCTACCTAATTCATTGGCCAAATCCACTTGAAGACCATTACGTGGAAGCATGGCAAGCTTTAATTAAGGCACAAAAGATGGGGCTCATTCGTTCAATTGGTGTTTCCAACTTTCTTCCAGAACATTTAGAAAAGCTTGAAAAAGAGACTGGTGTATTACCAGTGGTAAATCAAATTGAACTCCATCCTTATTGGTCTCAACCTGAACAGCGCAAATTCGATAAAGATCATGGTATCTTCACTCAAGCCTGGAGCCCACTCGGACGGGCAAATACTGTTTTACAGGATGGAACTATTCAAAAAATTGCTCAGATTCATAATAAATCAATCGCACAAATTATTCTGCGTTGGGAACTTCAACTTGGTGTAGGTATCATTCCAAAATCAAGTTCGTCAAAGCGGCAATTTGAGAATCTGGATCTCTTTAATTTTGAATTATCTACTGAAGAAGTTTCTTCAATATCGGCACTTGATAAACCTAATGGACGGACAAACAACCAAGACCCTGCTGTATATCAGGAGTTTTAAGATTAAAATATCAATGTTTATGCAATTGATATTTTCTTGTCACCTTGGAACTGGGGCTGGGTCAAAAGTTAAATTTTGATCTAGTTTCTCGATATTATTACGAGTAAACGGGTTTCATAAGTCAAAATTCTCCGTCTAACTTCGAATCACTCATAGCAACTATATTCGTAATTTCTAGTTGGGCTTCAAATTTCCCGACTTTGTTCTGCCTATAAAACTGTACTGAACCATACACAAAAAGTGTCTCACAATCATTAGATTCTTTGTCTAATAATTATGAGGCACTTCTTTTAATTTGGCTCTTTTCTCGATTACGTATGAAATTATTATAATAATTCTAAATATTATGGTACCGATTTTTGAATAGTGGGCTTACCGATCTATTCTCATGGATTCGTGTAATCGCATCCCCAATCAAGGCTCCAACAGAAACCTGAATCAACTTATCAATATGTTTTTCTTCAGGCAACTTAATTGAATCAGTAACTACCAACTTCTTAATAGGTGAGTTCTCAATTCGTTCGATAGCTGGGCCTGAAAGCACTGGGTGTGTGGCACATGCGTACACCTCAGTTGCTCCAGCGTCCTTCAGAGCTTGGGCGGCTAAAGTAATTGTTCCAGCGGTATCAATCATATCATCAATCAAAATACATTTCTTACCATCAACTGATCCAATAATGTTCATAATCTCAGCCACATTAGCTCTAGGCCGACGCTTATCAATGATGGCAATTGGTGCTTTTAGGAATTCGGCTAGCTTACGTGCCCTTGAAACACCACCATGATCAGGCGAAACGACGACGGCATCTTTTTCAAGACCATTCGTCAAAAAATAATCTGCTAATAATGGAGCTCCCATTAGATGGTCCACAGGAATATCAAAGAATCCCTGAATTTGAGCTGCATGTAAGTCTAGTGCAACAACACGCGTAGCACCTGCCTTAACTAACATATCAGCAACTAACTTGGCAGTAATTGGTTCGCGCGGCCTTGCCTTACGATCTTGTCTTGCGTAACCATAATAAGGGATTACAACATTAATCACAGACGCACTAGCACGTTTAAGTGCATCAATCATGATTAACAATTCCATCAAGTTATCGTTGACTGGGGCTGAAGTCGATTGAATTATAAAGACCTCATCACCGCGAATACTTTCTTCAATATTAATGCGAATCTCACCGTCACTAAAACGGTCAACAGATGTTTTACCTAAAGTTACACCAACAGCAGCAGCAATTTTTTCTGCTAAGGGCTTGTTAGAATTCAAAGCAAATATTTTAAGCTTCGGATCAGCATATTGTTCAGACATGATAGCCTCCATTTTTCTATTTCTCTATAACAATACTATTCATTTCTTGCAATAAAATCAAGATTAATTAATGGATTTATCATCAATTATTTTTATGCATCCTCACTTTCAGCCTTTTCAGCGGCATTCGCAACTGGATAACGATCAAAATAACCCTTTTTGTTCACTTGTCTTCCACGAGCAATTGCCATATCGTGTGAGGAAACGTCATTTGTAATTGTCGAACCAGCAGCAACATACGCATGATCAGCGATTTCAAGTGGTGCAATCAGATTAGAACCACTTCCGATGAAAGAATAATCTCCCACATTAGTATGGTGCTTATTGATTCCATCATAATTTACAAAAACCGTCTCGCAGCCAACATTTATATTTTTTCCTAAAGTAGCATCCCCCACATAGGTCAAATGTCCAACCTTTGTGTTCTCACCGATCTGTGCCTTCTTAACTTCAACAAAGTTGCCAATGTGAACATTCTTGCCGATCTCAGCAGCGGGCCTGAGATGACTATATGGTCCAATGTTGCTACCCTCCGACATTGATGCTTCTTCTAACAATGAAGCAGTCACGGTTACATTATTGCTAATCACTGTATCCCGAATTTCGGAATGTGCTCCAATAAAACAATCTTCTCCAATAACTGTTTTTCCCTTCAAAATAACCCCTGGTTCGATTACTGTATCTCTACCAATTTTTACATCAACATCAATATATGTTGTTTGTGGATCAACTAGTGTCACTCCATTTTTCATATGTGTTTCATTAATACGCTGTCTCAACAACTTATTTGCCTGGGCAAGAGCAACTCGATCATTAACACCCATCGATTCATCAAAGTTTTTCATCTTATAAGCAGCTACTACTTTACCAGCATTCTTGAAGATTTCCATAACATCTGTCAAGTAATACTCTCCCTGAACATTATCATTTTTTATCTTGTGCAAGGCTGCAAATAATTGCCTATTGTCAAAGCAGTACACTCCAGTATTGATCTCTGTAATTGCAGTTTCTTTTTCGTTTGCATCCTTTTGTTCAACGATCTTCTCTACAATTCCCAGCTCATTGCGTACAATTCTCCCATAGCCAAATGGATTTGGTGCTTCAGCTGTCAAAACAGTTGCGACAGCACCTTTTTGTTCATGGTATTCAAATAACTCAGAAAATGTTTGTGCTGTAAACAATGGCGTATCACCACATACAATTAATGTAACTCCATCTTTATCCTTTAATAATTCCTCGGCTTGCAATACTGCATGTCCTGTTCCCAATTGATCGGCCTGAAGCGCATATTCAGTCCGTTTTCCCAATTTTTTCTTTACATCCTTTGCTCCATGCCCAATAATTGTAACAATTTCATCCATCTTATTTTCTTCAACCTGCGTCAACACATGCTCAACCATTGCTTTACCGCAAACTGGATGTAACACCTTGTACAACTTAGATTTCATTCTTGTTCCTTGCCCCGCAGCAAGAATCACTGCAAACTTTGAAGTCATCTTAAAATCTCCTCTAAATTAAACCAAATTTTCTCTATAATCATAACCTAAGTGACATAAAGCGTGCAACTACTCTTACCCATTAAATCATTAATGCTTGCATCTTGTGCGTTCTTTTATAATAAAAAAGTTCTGGAAGAATCAGCTTTCACTAATTTCTACCAAAACTAAGCTTTGAATTATTAAGCACTAATCAATTTATTTTGCTGCGTTATCAAAAACTTTTTCAAGATAGTTACCTGCACTAACATGAATCGTCTTGTCCAGTGTATTCACTTTATCGACTTTCAGTAATGATGTATATTCATCAATCATTCTGTGTCCTTCGAAGGTGGCTTCAGCAAATACTGTAATCCCTACTAATTCAGATTCGAACTCTTCAATCATGCTCTTCATTCCATTAACGGTCCCGCCGCCCTTCATGAAGTCGTCAACAACTAAGACATGAGAACCTCTCTTCAAACTTCGCTTGGATAATTCCATCTTTTCAATGCGTTCACTTGACCCCGACACATAATTAACAGAAACGGTTGAACCCTCTGTAATTTTCGAATCGCGCCGTAAGATTACAAATGGAACATTCAAGTAACTCGAAACACTTTGCGCAATTGGAACACCCTTAGTTGCAACCGTCATAACAGCGTCAATCTGCTTGTCAAGATACTGACGAGCAATTACACGCCCAACTTGACGTAAAACATCCGGCCTGCCTAGCAAGTCAGAAAGATATACATATCCTCCAGGCAAAAGACGATCTTGCTCTGACATTTCGGTTGTCATAGATCCAATAAACTCGCGGCATTCTTCTTCACTGATAGATGGAATAAATCTCGCACCCCCTGCGGCTCCAGGAATTGTTTCCAGAATACCAATTCCGCGACTCTTAAATGTTCGTTTCACAATTGCCAAATCTTCACTGATTGATGATTTTGCAGATTCATAGCGTTCAGCAAAATATGTTAAAGAAATTAGTGTATGCGGTCGTTCAAGCAAAAAACGAGTCATATCGATTAAGCGATCGCTTCTTCTTGTCTTCACTCTTTTTTCCCCCTATTTATGCTCTTCCTTAAGAGCTGTGTCCTAAAAAATAATCTATTCAACATTATAAATCATTTTACGTGATTTGAATAGTTTTTTTGTTATTTTTATCAAAATTGTTCGCATTTAATGTCAAATTTTAATTATTATGCCAACTATAATTAGTTACTATTCATTATTTTCTAACATTCGGCTTTAGTGTTCCTTATCTTTTGACACATCCAAGTATCTGCTTCAAAAGAATAAAGAGATATCATGCTAGATAGAAAATCTTACACCCTGGAATGCGCATTGATGTATAAATAAAAAAGCTAAGTCAAAATTTTGACCCAGCTTTTTTTAATTTCATACATATACGTTTCTGATATGCAGTTTTCTAATTTTCTTTCCAACTATTTAATATCCAACAACACATCTTCTGGTCTAATCCACCTCAATTTTTCAACGAAAATATGACGTGAAATATAAGCCAATAGTACAGGTAAGATTACAAAAATCAGCACTAAGATAATAATACTCATTATGTTTTTATTCATTCCCGCATATGCTGCCATTGGTCCAATTAATCCACTGAAGCCAAAGCCTGCACTCATCGAATTACCACCAATGTGTAAAATTGCTCCAATAAAGCCCATAATACCTGCATTGATGCAGACTGGCAAAAATAACAATGGTTTCTTTAACATATTGCCCATCTGAATCTTGGGTGATCCAATAAAGTGTGCAAAACTTGTTCCAATCGGATTCACAGAACTTCCATAAACAGCCAACATAAAGCTCCCAGCTGTAATTCCCAAGTTGGCCGATCCTGAACCAATCCCAGCTAGTCCAATTGCAGTTGCAATTCCAACAGAACTAATTGGCGATACAATTAAGACTGCAAAACAAATTCCCATTAATGTTCCCATTAGTAACGGTTGTAGACTGGTTATATGGCTAATCATTAACCCGATTGTCGTTGCAATCATTTTAACATACGGTAAAACGGCCATTCCAATTCCTCCAGCGATTACAATCACCAGTAAAGGCAGTAATAGCATGGTAAAGTCCTTTAGACGATCACCAATCAATAATGCAATCCAAACAGCAAGTGCGATTGTTAATCCAGTGTTGATAATATCCCCCGTCCCCTTTAAGATGAAAGTTCCATTACCTGCCTGCATTACCCCTGAACCGACCATTGCTGCAATTGCGACCGCAGAAATCTGAATAGGATTGAGTTTGAAGTATAAGGACACACAGACACCTGTAATGATAGGAAGCAGACTCATTGCAAAGCTTGTCATCATAATAATTGTGGTTGCGTAGGGGAAAAAGCCCTTGATAGCCGTCATTAACTGTCCTACTAATGCCGATGGAATCAGGGCAACTACGACCCCTAGACTAATCCCATTTAAAATATTCATTGTGTACTCTTTACCAGAAATTCTTGCTTCCATTTCTATCCACTCACCCTCTGTTTTTAAGATACTAGGTGTTCACTTCTCTCACCTTTAAGAATTGCTACTACATCATCTAAACTAATATCTACCATATTTTTGACTGCAATATTTGTAAAGAAACCGACATGCGGAGTCAAAATTACATTTTTCATCTCGCGTAATTTAATAAGTTGCTGACTTGGCAGCTCTTTATCTTGCAGATTGAAATTAAAGAAGTTCTCTTCACCTGTCAGTGTGTCGAGTGCAGCTCCCGCTATTTCTTTTTGCTCAAGTGCCTCTATTAGCGCATCTGTGTCCACAACAGGCCCACGACATTCGTTTACTAAATATGCTGTTTGCTTCATCAATGCTAACTCATCTTTACCTATTAGTTTTACTGTTGAAGTATTTAAGTCGACATGTAAGCAAATTACATCAGCATTTTGCAAAACTTCTTCTTTACTCATATAAGTGACAAAAGGTTTCAGTTCTTCTCGTTCAACTAAGTCATGTGCAATCACTTTGGCTCCCAAGGCAGCAAATATCTTGGCCGTTGTTCCGCCAATTCGCCCAGCACCGATAATTCCTACTGTAAGTGAATGAATTTCAGTTGCCTGCAATCCTGCCCATCTAAAATCTTGTCTCGCCGCCCTTTCATCAAAGAACTCCAATTTACGAATTAATCTCATCGTATGTGCTAGTGCTAATTCTGCTACTGATCGTGGGGAATAGGCTGGCACATTGGTAATCGTAAGACCATTTTTCTTAGCTGCTGCAAGATCAATTACATCAAAGCCGGCTGTTCTTGTCGTAATTTGTTTTATTCCAGCTGCTTTTAGTGCTGGATAAACTTCGTCCTCGACTTTGCTTCGTTGCTGAATAACAATTCCGTCATAACCATCTAATTCAGAGACACGGTCTGGATGAAGTTCCCAATCAACGGTATCAACTTTAATGTTGTTTCTTTCCGACCAACTTTTAATAGCGGCTTCTTCATCATCTCTAACGCTCATCATCAAAATTTTCAAACTTAGTCCTCCTTATTTTCCTTGACATATACTGCCAAGCGTTCCATTGCTTCTATAATGTCTTCCATGCTTGCTGCATAACTGATTCTAATATAACCCTCACCGCCAGGTCCGAAGCTGCTGCCACTAATAACAGCTACCTTTCCTTTTTCAGCTAGGTCATAAATTAACTTCTTATCATCTTGAATCAGACCTTCTGGAATCTTAGCGAATAGATAAAATGCTCCATCCGGCTGTGCACATTCAAATCCAAGTCCCGTTAATTTGTCAAAGAGGTAATCTCTGCGTTTTTGATATTCCTTTTTCATTATCGAGCCATCATCGAAACCATTTGCAAATGCTTCGGCTGCCGCCTTTTGTGTCATCGTTGCCGTCGTAGTAATCGTAAATTGATGTACTTTACCCAATTCTGCTGTAATCTCTTTTGGGGCACACATTACACCAATTCTCCAACCTGTCATCGCATGGGACTTAGAGACTCCATTGAGGAGAATTGTTTGTTCGCGCAAGCTGTGAACTAGCGATGCATGTTTGCCTTTGTAGTTAATCTCACTGTAAATCTCATCACAAATTGCAAAAATCGGTTTATTTCTCAAGACCTCAGCCAATCCATCAAGTTCTTCTTGTGTATATGTAACCCCGGTTGGATTAGAGGGATAATTCAATACAACTGCCTTAACGGCAGTTCCGTTTTTCTTGAGTGCTGCCTCTAAATCTGCTGGTGTTAATTTGAAACCAGTCTTAGATGTATTTACAAAAATTGGTGTTGCTTGATTCAAGATTGTAATTGCAATATATAATGGAAAAATTGGTGTTGGAATAATTACTTTGTCGCCTGGATTAAGAATTGATGTGAGAGCAGTATAAATTGCTTCTGTTGCTCCATTTGTCACAATAATTTCACTTGCAGGATCGTAGTGCTGATCATACTTTGCAGAAAGAAAATGCGCTGTTGCCTCCAACAGCTCTGGTATTCCGTTAGAGGGTGCATAATGGCTTTGATTAGCTTCAATACTCTTGATTGCAGCTTGCTTAATATGTTCTGGTGTAGCAAAATCCGGTTCCCCCATTGTGAATTTGATTATTCCTGGAATTTTTGAAGCAAACTCATCAAATGAACGTATATCTGATGGCTGTAACAATGCAAGTTCCTTCTTCATGCTTTTTACAAGTGGTTCCATATTAAAAACATCCTTTCTATGTGACTGGTCTTCTAAAATATTTGTAAACAACGTTAAAAGCCTGCAGACTCAATTCATAAGTCTGCAGGCTTGGGTTTTAGGCATTATCCTTTTTCTTGCTTCAGGCCAGACAGACTCTTTAATTGACATCTGTGTGGCTTTGCTAAAAACTACTAGCAAAATAACTCTTATCTTCCTCACAGGTGCATAACACTTTACCTACGTGTCTGCACCCGATCTATTAATCAGTTACAAACACTCGTGAAAAAAATAAAAGTAATAGTAAGTATTCAATTGTACAAGCTTATTAGAATTAATCATAATTAAAATCCCCTTAAAATTGAATAAGTAAAATATAGCTTACTTAACAATTACTGTCAACCATTTTTACATGATTTTCAAATATTATTTTAATTTATATTTTCGGATTTTAGTTTTAATAACAATATACTTTTTGCTTTTTATGAATATATTCGTTTTTAAAAGCATATATATTCATAAAATGGCTTTTTTGAGCTTTTTTTTAAATATTATTGCATTTTAAGTATATTGGTGTTAAAGTTTAATCAATCAAAGATAATCAAAAATCAGGAGGACTATAAAATGGATAAAGAAAAAGTTGTTTTAGCATATTCAGGTGGCCTTGATACTTCCGTCGCAATTGCATGGTTGAAAGACAAAGGCTATGATGTCATCGCTTGCTGTATTGATGTCGGTGAAGGCAAGGATTTAGTTAAAATTAAGCAAAAGGGATTCGAAGTCGGCGCAATCGAGTCAATCACAATTGATGCAAAAGAAGAATTTGCACAAGAATATGCCTTAATTGCACTTCAAGGACATACCTATTATGAGAACAAGTACCCATTAATATCCGCACTTTCTCGTCCTCTGATTGTTAAAAAACTAGTATCTGTTGCTAAAGAATATGGGGCAACTGCAATTGCTCATGGTTGCACTGGTAAAGGTAACGACCAAGTCCGTTTTGAGGTTGGAATCCATGCACTTGCACCAGAAATGAAAATCGAAGATCCAATTAGAGAATGGCACTGGTCTCGTGAAGAAGAAATTCAGTATGCTGAAGATAATAAGATCCCTGTTCCTATCAATAAAAAAAGTCCTTATTCAATTGACGAGAACTTATGGGGCAGAGCAAATGAGTGTGGAATATTAGAAGATCCTTGGGCTAGTGCACCAGAAGATGCTTACGACCGGACAGTCGCTTTAGAAGATGCTCCAGATACTGCAACCACGATTGAAATTACGTTTGAAAATGGTGTTCCCACAGAACTAGATGGTAAATTCTATCCACTTTCAGAATTAATCATGAATCTAGATAAGATTGCTGGAGCACACGGAATTGGAAGAATCGATCATATTGAAAATCGTCTGGTAGGTATCAAGTCTCGTGAAGTTTATGAATGCCCAGCTGCGACAGTCTTGCTGAAAGCTCATAAGGACCTAGAAGACTTGACTTCAGAGCGTGATCTTGCCCATTTTAAACCAGTTATTGAACAAAAATTGAGTGAAATTATCTATAATGGGTTATGGTTCTCGCCGATTATGCCTGCTCTAACTGCTTTCCTAAAAGAATCACAAAAAAATGTTTCAGGCACGGTTCGAGTTAAATTATTCAAAGGAAATGCAATTTGCATGGGGCGTAAATCACCAAATTCCCTTTATGATAAAAATCTTGCAACATATACTTCTGCTGATGAATTTGATCAAGCTGCTGCTGCTGGTTTCATCAAATTATGGGGACTACCCTCTCAAGTATATGCACAAGTACAGCAAAAAAATGAAGAAACTGAAATATCAGCAATTCCTAGCGAGGTTAAGTAATTATGGCAAACGGTAAACTTTGGGGTGGACGTTTTTCAAATCAAAGTGCTGCTTGGATAGATGAATTTGGAGCTTCAATCAGCTTTGATCAAGAAATGGCACATGAAGATCTTGCAGGCTCTATCGCGCATGCGCAGATGCTCAAGAAAACCGGGATCATCCCTGCAGAAGATGCTGCTAAAATAATAGCTGGTCTGCAGGATCTTCAAGCAGATTTGCAAAATAATCAGCTTGAGTTCAAGACCTCTTTGGAAGATATTCATATGAATATTGAGACTATTTTGACAGCAAAGATTGGTCCAGTTGCTGGTAAGTTGCATACCGCCAGAAGTCGTAACGACCAAGTTGCCACTGACTTGCATCTCTACTTAAAAAACCGGCTGCCAGAGATTATCGCCGTGCTCCATGACTTGCAAGTCGTTTTGGTAAAAAAAGCTGCTGCAAATGTTGAAACAATTATGCCTGGATATACGCACCTTCAACATGCACAACCCATCTCTTATGCTCATTATTTGCTTGCTTATTATGAGATGTTGCAGCGTGATATCGAACGTTTTGAATTTAATATCAAGCATACTGATATTAATCCGCTTGGTGCAGCCGCTTTAGCAGGGACTACCTTCCCAATCGATCGTGCTTATACTACTGAACTTTTGGATTTTAGTGTACCTTATTCGAATTCACTTGATGCCGTTTCCGACCGAGACTTTGTTTTAGAATTCCTAAGTAACGCTTCAATCCTAATGGTTCATCTGTCACGCTTTTGCGAAGAAATCATTCTCTGGTGCAGTTATGAATTTGGCTATCTAGAATTGGATGATAGTTACTCTACTGGTAGCTCAATCATGCCACAGAAGAAGAATCCTGATATGGCAGAACTTATTCGTGGAAAAAGTGGGCGTGTCTTTGGCCATCTTCAATCTCTTCTAACAACAATGAAGGGCATTCCTCTTGCTTACAACAAAGATATGCAAGAAGATAAAGAAGGTGTTTTTGATACCGTCAAGACACTTATTCCAAGTATTAAAATATTCACTGGAATGATTGAAACGCTTAAAATCAAGCAAGATAAAATGCTGCACGCAACAGAAAGAGATTTTTCAAATGCAACGGAACTTGCAGACTATCTTGCTAGCAAAGGGATGCCTTTCCGCCAAGCACATGGAATTGTTGGCGAATTAGTCTTAGCAGGAATTCAGTCTAATAGAACTTTACAGGAGATTCCGTTTGCAAAACTCAAACAGATTTCGCCATTAATTGAAAAAGATATCTACGATAAGTTAACTTCAAAACAGGCGGTTTCTCGGAGAAATTCATTTGGCGGAACAGGTTTTGCACAAGTAAAAGAACAGGTTGCACTTGCTGCTGAAAAGCTGAATATCACTCTTTAGATACTGTCGACAGTAGACTGGAATTTTATCAGCTTATCCCGTTTTCTCTTCCTACATTTAAGTAAAAATTTTGACTATGTTATAATAAAAGCAAAATAGAGGAACTGAGTCAAAAGTTAAATTTTGATTCAGTTCCTCTATTTATTTCGTACAAATGTGTTTTATAGGTCAAAACTCTCCGTCTAACCTCGAATTAGTACTCAAATTTTCCCGACTTATGGCACACACCTTATTTGCTTTTGCGCATATTTTTACTAAATATTTTAATTTGTTAAACAACTATGTATAATTAGAGTGTATTGATTTGGGGGAGTATCTAAAATGAAAAAAAAGATTTGGTTCATATTACCACTTGTCATCCTGTTAATTGCAGTGTTCGTAGCACCAATCGTTCAGAAAAAAGATTCATGTCAAAAAAACGTAGTAACTAAACATACTGCATCAGCTAAGCAACTAGTTACTACTAGGAAAAAAGCTAAATCTGCTAAGTTAAAGCATGCTGATCCTACTGCGCACTGGACTTCACTTACTAGTCCCGTAAAAATTCCGATTTTGATGTATCACAGTATCTCAGATAAACCAGGAAATTCACTCTGTATCCCACCAGAACAATTTGCCAATCAAATAAAGTGGTTAAAACAAAATCACTATTACATGCTGACACCAACTCAAGCCTACCTTGTCCTCAAGACAAATAAGGTTCCATCAAAAAAGATTGTCTGGGTGACTTTAGATGATGGCTACTTAAATAATTACACTGCGGTTTATCCCGTAATTAAACAGCTAAATGCCAAAGTCACAATCAATATGATAACTGGCTTTTCACAAAATCAGGGAATGCTTACATTGCAAGATTTAAAAACAATGAAAAAAAGTGGCCTCGTCACCATATCAAGCCATACTGTTCATCATGAAGAATTAAACACACTCACCGCTGAACAGCAAAAACAAGAATTAGTTGCATCCAAAGCTTGGCTTGATCGCAACCTTAAGCAAAATACAAATATGATTTGCTATCCCGTTGGCCGCTACAACGACGCCACAGCTATATTGGCTTCTCAAGCAGGTTACAAACTTGGCTTGACAACAACACCAGGTTTTGCCTCAGCTTCACAGGGACTCTTTGCTCTGCACAGATTACGCGTCACTCCTGGCATGTCTAATTATTCTTTTTCACATCTTGTATCCACTTATTAGTCTAAATTACAAGGACGAACTAGGTAAACTTCATCGCAGAATCCTCTGAGACTATTATAAACATGCTGTGCTCTTGATTTCTTTGAGCATAACCCAAAAACGGTTGGTCCACTCCCTGTCATTTGAGCTGCTTCCGCGCCAAAAGCAATCATTTTGGCCTTTATTTTTGCAACCTCAGGAAGCTCCGCAATAGTTAACCCTTCTAAAGTATTCCCCATGGCTTTAAAAAGCCTTGTGGGATTTTTTTCCCTAATTGCTTCAACAACCTCATCCACATTTTGATGGGAAAGTTCTGCATATGATATTTTTTTCAAAATTGTGGGTGTTGACACACTGGCACGCGGCTTTGCGATAACAATCCACATTGGTGTTAATTCTCCCAGTGGGGTTATTATTTCCCCTCTGCCAGTTACCAATGCAGTTTCACTAAATACACAGAAAGGAACATCTGAATCAATTGTTAGTCCGATTTTTGCCATTTCTATTCGTGTTAAGTTCAGTCGCCACATCTTATTTAAGCCCCGTAAGACGGCTGCTGCATCTGCAGAGCCCCCTCCCATTCCAGCCGCAACTGGAATATTTTTCTTTATCTTGATTCGCACTCCTTGATGACCTGCAAATAATTGCTGCATCTTCTTAGCGGCCTGGTATGCTAAATTTCGCTGATCCTGTGGTAAAAATCCTGCATCCGTTTCTACCTGTATGCCTAGTATGTCGCCAGCGGATTCAATCTTGACATAATCAGCCAAATCTACTGCAGTCATGACCATGCGCCACTCTGGACTGCCATCAAGATTACGAAATGGAGTATCCAAAGATAAGTTAATCTTGGCTGGTGCCTTTTCAATTATCTCCATCTTGTCACCTACTCAAATGTTTTAATTCCATTATACTTAAAAATAATGTATCTTGAAAAGCTTTTTTTGCATAAAAAAAAGCCTTGTAATAATCCACAGGCTTGATTCTTAAATCCAAACTTAAGTTATATATTAAACTCCTTCACTAAAATCAAGTTCAATATTTTTTGTGAGGACGTCCGTATAACTATAAGAAACTCTTTCAAAAGCATTTTCTTCTTGATTTAAGTCGACTACGAAAACTGCCGGATAAGTCTCACGTAATATCCCGTGGCGCCTTACCGTTTTCTTTCTACCAGTCTGTGCGACAACAGTTAAGTTCTCTCCGATACAACTATCAAGCTTACTTTTGATTGTAGCTAATGTTAATGGCATTGTCTTCACCTCTCCTGTGAAACAAATTATATCATAGTTTCACAAAAATTGCAATTATACCACAACACATATAATAATTTCAATTAAAAAAACATTATTTTTCAATAATTTTAGCTTCAGATAATTTATTCGTAAGCAAAATAAATTCATCAATACTAAGTCTTTCTGCTCTAATTTGCGGTGAAATCTGCAAATCGGATAAAACCTGCTGCATTTTTTCCTTGATTACAGGTTCTTTCCCATAAATTCCTTGCAGATTATTCCACAGACTCTTACGGCGATGTGCAAAACAACCTTTAACAAGTGCAAAGAACTGTTCCTCTGAATATGGCTTCAGATACTTCTCTTGCAATGGTGTCAGGACAACAATTGCGGAATCAACATTCGGTTGCGGCACAAAAACTGTTCTTGGGACTATAAATGCCGTTTTACACTCCATTTGATACTGAACCCGAGTTGTTAGTGCACCATAATCCTTAGTACCAGGCTGTGCACTTAGGCGATCAGCTACTTCTTTTTGCATCATCACTACAATTGCTGCGAAATTAATTTTTGTAGCCAACAGATGCATGATTATCGGACTAGTAATGTAGTACGGTAAATTGGCAACAACTTTAATTGAATGTTTTCCATCAAAATTATTCTTAATTACTTCTTCTAAGTTCGCTTTCAAAATATCTTGCAAGACAATCTTTACATTATCATATTGGCCTAGTGTCTCAGCTAATACCGATATCAACCGTTCATCAATTTCAAGTGCCAAGACTTGATGAGCTGACTTAGCTATCTGCTCAGTCAACGCACCTATTCCAGGACCAATTTCAATCACATCATCGTCTGCTGAAACATTTCCGGCCGCGACAATCTTATGCAGAATATTAATATCTGTTAGAAAGTTCTGTCCCAAACTCTTTTTGAAGTTAAGGCCATAAGTTTCCATAATTGCACGAGTACGCACTGGTGAAGCAATCTCTGGATTTTCATTTTTCATTTTGTCCATCCCCCATTTCGTCTAATGCATCCTTAAGCTGTCTTGGTGTAATTTGAAACAAGTTAAGCCGATTATATAATTGTTTACCATTTGTATATCCGATTTTCAAAGTTTCTCCCAGTAATGCTCTTTTCTTTTTGGCAGTCGGACCAGCTAATAATCCAAGATCCCATAAATCTTCCCTCGTAATTAATGGTTCAGAATCAGGAACCTCTGTGTACAAATTAGCTAAGGCCTCCCTAATTACCGCAACAGACGCATGTTCTACACCCAGACTTCCCTTTGCACTAGGTGCTGCATCCTTTTTATTCAGGAAAGCATGCTTAACACCAGGAACCTCACGTGTAATAATATTACGGATCTTTTCACCTGAGAAATCAGGGTCGGTAAAAACAATCACCCCTCTGCTTTCTTGCAGCTGTGCGATTTGTTCAATTGTTTCATCACTAATTGCAGAGCCGCGTGTTTCAAGCGTATCTGCATTAACAGCCATTTTGATGCGCTTTGTGTCATCTTTGCCTTCAACAACTAAAACTTCTTTTATTTTTTTCATCTTATACCTAAAATCTCCATTGTATTTTGATACGTCTGCTTTGCCAGAATGCCTGCCTCAATTCCTTTAAGCTGTGCCAAATACTCGACAGTATATCTTACATATCCCGGTTCATTTCGCATTCCTCTGAAAGGAACAGGTGCCAAATACGGTGCATCAGTTTCTACCAAGATCCGATTCAATGGCGTCACCATGAAAGCTTCGCGTACCTCTGCTGCGTTCTTAAATGTGCTAACGCCACTATACGAGAGCTTCATTCCTAAGTCTAAAAACTTCTTAGCCCAGATTGCATCACCATTAAAACTATGCATAATTCCACCAATTGAAGCGACATCCTCATCTTTTAAAATCTGATAAACATCACCAAAAGCATCTCGATTATGAATTGTAACTGGAACATTGAGTTCATGTGCTAGGCGCACTTGCGTACGAAATACATCCTGTTGCTGTTGATGATCAACAGTACAGTGATAGTCAAGTCCAATTTCTCCCAGTACATTCAACTTATCCATCCTGAGATCTTCTTTAATTTGATTAATATATGCTTCATCAAATTTTGCTGCATCTTCTGGATGACATCCGACAGCCCCATAAATTTGTGGGAAAGTCTTGATTAACATTTTTAGCTTTTCTGTACTATTTTTATCATACCCAACAACTAACATTGCTGTGACGTCTAAAGCTGCTGCTCTTTCAATAACATCCGGAATATCATTATCAAACTGTGGCGCGTTTATATGTGTATGTGAATCGAATATTTCCATACTTTCTCCTTTACTAACAAAAAGAAGTCAATCTCACAAAAAATGCGAAAAAGACTCCATTTATGTTTCTAACCAATTAATGAACCATTAGGAATCGCCTCAGAAATAGTTAAAAGTTCAACTTTATCGCCATATTCAGCAGATAACAACATCCCTTGACTCAATTCTCCGCGCATTTTGCGTGGCTGCAGATTAGCAACAATTATAACTTTCTTGCCAACCAATTCTTCTGGTTTGGAATACCACTTAGCAATCCCCGAGAGAATTTGTCTAGGCGCCTGATCACCTGCATCAAGGCTGAATTTAAGTAACTTATCTGCCCCTTCGACATGTGAAACAGCTAAAATCTCAGCTGCTTTGAGCTCAACCTTATCAAATTTATCAAACCGAATTTCTTTCTTTGTTAAATTTAATTCAGGCTTCTCTAAGACATTTTTATCGTCTTCTTGCTTTTGTTTTGCAGCCTCTGCCATTGCTTTTCTACCCTTTGCTTTTTCATTTTTAGTCATTTTGGATTGAATATATGCCACTTCTTCTTCAACATCTAAGCGTGGAAAAATCGGAGTTGCTTTTTTAACAACTCTGGCACCACTTGGTAAATCGGTATAGGAGATATCCTTGATTTCCATATTATTGTGCATCAATCCAAGTTGAGCAAAAATTTCTTTCGGAGCATGTGTTAAAACCGGCTGTAATAAAATAGCGATTATTCTCAAACTAGCTACTAAATGAGCTAATACACTATCTAACTCATTCTTACGCGCTTGATCCTTTGCCAACACCCAAGGCTCGGTCTCGTCAATATACTTATTAGTTCGACTAATAAGTGTCCATACTTCTGCCAAGGCATTCGAGAAATGAACTTCATCCATTTCTTTTTGATAATTTGCAATCATCTGTGTTGCAACTTTTTCTAAGTCTTCATCGAAAGAAGTAACATTGGATCTCAATTCAGGTACAGCTCCATCATCGTATTTATTAATCATTGCAACGGTTCTGTTCAGCAAGTTTCCCAAATCATTTGCCAAATCAAAGTTAATTTTATTCACAAAGTCTTCTGGCGTAAACACTCCATCATTGCCAAACGGTACAGCACGCATCAAATAATAGCGTAGTGCATCCAAACCGTAACGTTCAACCAGCATTTCTGGGTAAACAACATTACCTTTCGACTTAGACATCTTACCATCTTTCATTAATAACCAGCCATGTCCTATCACATGCTTTGGCAATGGTAAATCAAGTGCCATCAAAATGATTGGCCAATAGATTGTATGGAAACGCACAATTTCCTTACCCACCATATGAATATCGGCAGGCCAAAACTTGTTAAATAACTCTTGATTTTCGGTTCCATAACCAAGAGCAGTAATATAGTTACAAAGTGCATCAATCCAAACATAAACAACATGTTTTGGATCACTAGGAACTTTTACTCCCCAGTTAAATGTCGTTCGTGTAATTGCTAAATCTTCCAATCCCGGTTTAATAAAATTATTCAGCATCTCATTTTTTCGCGAAGTTGGGATAATAAAATCAGGGTGTTCATCATAATACTTAACCAAGCGGTCGGCATATTTGCTCATCTTGAAGAAATAACATGCCTCTTTAACGAGTTCAACTTCATGCCCAGACGGTGCTTTGCCGCCAATAACATCCCCAGCTTCATTACGATAAACCTCTGCTAGTTGAGATTCAGTAAAGTATTCCTCATCGGAAACTGAATACCAACCAACGTACTCACCCAAATAAATATCGCCTTTTTCCAAAAGTTTCATAAAAATCTTTTGAATTGCTGACTCATGATAGTCATCTGTTGTTCGAATAAATTTATCATTTGAAATTTCAAGTAATTTCCAAAGCTTTTTAATCTGCGCCGCCATCTCATCAACGTAAGCCTTTGGTGTGACTCCAAGTTCTTCAGCCTTTTGTTCAATTTTAAGTCCATGTTCATCTGTTCCTGTTAAGAAGAAGACATCATAATCTTGTAGTCTCTTGTATCGTGCCATTACATCACATGCAATTGTAGTATAAGAGTTGCCGATATGCAGCTTCCCTGATGGATAGTAGATTGGTGTTGTAATATAGAAACTTTCTCTTGTGCCCATTAATTCAAATCCTTTCGTACGGTCTCACAGTAATTATGACCTATTTCCCCATTTTAAATTGATTGTTAATTATTATAAGTATATCATATTTAATGATATCAAATTTAAAAAATTAAAAATTAACGTTTTAGATATGGAAATTCAAACTTATCAAAAAAGGCCTCAACTTTCATTCCATATAAATCTTTGAAAAACTTATCCGAATCCACAGTGGGAGCGGTAATTACAAACGAGTTTTGCCCATTATACATTCCTAAACCTATATATGCTGGTTTGTCCTGATACACATCATGCATTTGTGAATTTTTAACATTAAAAACCTGGCGAACTTCTAATTTTAACTGTCGTTCACTGATTACGGGTGTCAAAGTGACAAATTCACGTAGATTCATTCCCATCAAGCCAAGATCATCCAAACATTCATCAAACTGTGTAAACACACGAATTATTGCACGATGAAGGCCTTGGACCCCAGCCAAACCTTTTTTTGTTGCTACCTCAAATAATTGTTTTGCCGCACGATAAGCACGTGGATAATCTCGTTCAAAAACATCTGCAACCTTTTGAACTTCTTTTCCAAAAAAGACGAGCGCATCAAATAACTGTACTATTCTTAAAACCATCACATCGTCTATTTCAGCCTCTGGTTCCGGTTCAAGTGTCTCTGTAATTCCCTTCAAGTACAAATCTTGAATCTCTTCGGTGAAAAGCCCCATTTGCCGTTGCATATCATATACATCAAAGTGTAAAACCGTATTGTATAATTCAAACCCAGTCGCGAGAAAATTATTGTCTAAGTTCCGATTCTTAGTAGTCAGGTTAAAAATAATCTCTGGTACATTATTAATTCTAACAAGCAGATGTAACAACTCGTGAGTAAGTGTGTAATCAGGACAAGTGATGTCATCTATTTCGATTATTAGATTTCCTCCACTCAAATATTGTTGGGCTTGATCATGTCTGATAAACCCCGCTTTCTCGTCCTTATAGATAATTTTAATCTCATTTGGAAAGCCAGTTCTCGCTTTTTTTAATAACTCTTTTGTCTGTTCATTCAAGTTAACTTCAGCCATTTTTATCCTTCTTTCGATAATCCGTTAATATTTTCTTGGCACTAGCTATATCTCGTTTATCCGCTTGCAGCATTTTATCAACTAATACAGCTTCTTCTGCCACATTAGCACCTGCTGCTATAACCAATGACTTAAGCTGCAGTCTCATATGACCTTTTTGAATTCCTTCCGACACTAGTGCTAACAAAGCTGCCAGATTTTGTGCTAGTCCTACAGAGACGATAATTTGTTCAAGTTCCCGTGCACTCGTAATCTTCATCAACTTTTGATTCAAGCTAACCAGAGGTACGATTCCAATTGAACCTCCTATAAATCCAACAGGCAGTGGTATCTCTAATTCTCCAACTAAGTAGTCGCCACTTATTTTCCATGTACTCAGGCCTTTGTATTGCCCATTTCTGGCTGCGTATGCGTGTGCGCCACTCTCAATGGCACGCCAATCGTTACCACTTGCCATTACAACTGCATCAATTCCATTCATAATTCCTTTATTATGGGTTGCTGCACGATAAGTATCCAGTTGCGCTACACGACTGGCTTGGACAATTTTTTGTGCAATAATTTCACCTGCAAATCCATTTTTTGATAATAGTTCATACGGAATTTTGCAAGTTGTGCTTGCTAGGCATTCAGTTGCATAATTTGATAAAATCGACATTAGCACTTGTTGCCTTAATACTGCTTCAAGTCTCGCAGCAACAGCTTCTAACATTGTATTAATCATATTAGCACCCATTGCTTCTTGGACATCAATCGCAATATTAAGTACCACTAAATCTTCTGCAAGGATACGCGTCTTCAACCATCGTGTCCCTCCACCACGTTTTTTTAGTGAAGGATGCGCCTGATCAGCCACTACCAAGAGGTCTTTTGTTAATTTCTGAATCTCTATAATCAATTTTGCTGAATCTTCAACACTCTCTAAAATAATCTGTCCAATCATCAATCTTTCACTGGTTTTCGCCAAAAAGCCGCCTGCTTTTGCTATAATCGCTGCTCCATGACTGCTTGCAGCTACTACTGATGGTTCTTCAGTGACCATTGGAACTAGATACCTTTTATTATTTATTAAATAATGGAATGCAATTCCTTCAGGATAGCTATAATCAGTTATATAGTTTTCTATCATCGTATCGCCAAGAGATTTATTGTGGGCAGAATTTTTCAAAATCTGTATTTGTTCTTTTGTCAGTTTTTCATTTTGACTGATATGATTTATACGTTCTTCCCATGACTTTTGATAAAATTTCCCATAATTTTGCATTCCTGATCTCCCTTTATCCTAATATTTTGCACAAAACTTGTTCTTTCATTATATAATAATATCTATCAACACTACAAAGGAGTAACATCTTTTATTATGCATAAAAAAACTTCTATTTCAGTAATTATCATTGGCTTATTGCTCGGTTTATTTTTGCTATTCTTTTTAGTACTTCGTTTTCATGTCACCCAGAGCAACACCCGAGAAAGGTTGACGGTTGCTGTTGTTACTAACTCTGGTGAAAATAAAAAAGTTGTGACTTTCAACAAAAAAGTTGGAACCGCACTTGGAAAAAGAATTAATAAAAAGGTGGTCTTCAAAACCGTAACTGCTGCAACTGCAATGCAGAACAAGCAAAAATATGCTGCAATCATTGGACTATACAAAAAAGCACTAAACAAGCAAGAACGAAAGCATGCATCTGCCTATCTCTATATTCCTAATGAATTAGTATCTCTTAAAAGCAAAGGGCTATCAAACCTAACTGCAACGACAGCAAAAATAGCACTTGTCAAAAATCTTGACTATCCTCAAAGCCTTATTCTTTCAGACATTAAGCTCCATTTTGAGCGCGAATCTTCGGCTGCTGATGCAATCGATTCCGTTATGACAAAAAGAACTAGAGCAGCAATTATCAGCACCATAGACTATACTACGCTGACATCCAAAAATATCGCTTATTTGGAAAATCTGAAGACTAACCAAACAACTCCCTCAATTTCTGCTCAAACCTACTATCTTTATCTCAATAAAGATAGTAGTGTAAAAAAGGCCTTTACTGCATTTCAAGAATCACAAGCACTTGCAAAGCTGTCTTTTAATATTTTAGGGCAAGATTATACAAAACAATAATTACTCTATCTCCAGTATGAGTATCAAATAAGACGTTCATTCAAATAATATAATATTAAAATATAAGGAGTTATAAATCGTTAAACTTCAAGGTTAGACAGGAAACCTTGCCTTGTAGAATACATTTATCAAAATTAGTAAAAGGGAGTTTACCATAAGCGGGAAAGTTAGACGGAGAATTTTGACTTATGAAACACGTTTATACGAAATAAATAGAGGAACTGAATCAAAATTTAACTTTTGACCCAGCCCCCTCATGCTGACAATAATTTTTTACTGTTATCTGCTCAAACAGATGAACTGCAGACTATAATTTCTTCTCGTTGATCATCTCATACAGCAGTCCTTCACGTACTCCACTCTCAGAAAAAATTATCTTCTTACTATTCAAGTGCTCAAACAATACATCAAGTGGCGTCATTCCACCAAGAATTATATCAGAACGTGATTCTTCCATTCCTTTGATATTCAAACGTTCTTCAGTAGAACATTTTAGTAGATTGGTATAAATTTCTTTAAAATCAGCAACAGCCAATTCATAACCATGGATGTTATCTAAGTCCGAATGCCCTTCCTCTGCCCGCTTTATTCGTGCAACGGTCCTATTACATCCTCCTAATAAGACTACCGGCAAGCCTTTTGCCTTGTTCAACCATGGTAATTCGGCAAATAGATTAGCACTAAAGCGCTTGAATATTTTCAAGCTTTCGTCAGATAAAGTACCCTTTCGACAGAATTGCTCACTTAGACTTACCGCACCATAAGGCAAACTAATAGAATGTATTAAACACCGTTTCTTTACTATGGCAAGTTCCATACTTCCGCCACCCATATCCACAATCAAGAAATCTTTGAGCGTCAAAGTTGAAATGACACCTAAATAGTCATAGTAGGACTCATCATTCCCAGATAAAACACGGATTCTTGAACCAGTTAAAGCCAAGATTTCATCAATAAATTTCTGACTATTAGTTGCTTCACGGACTGCTGCTGTTGCAATTGACAATATCTGATAATCCGAATACCCCTGATAGATCCGCTTAAAATTCCTAATTGCTTGAATAGTTCTCTTGATAGCTCCTGCGGATAATTCTTTTCGGCCCTCATTCCCCATTCCCTCAGCAAGTCGCGTTGTTTCCTTCAATCTCTTCACTTCAGCAAATCGATGTTCGTTACCAATTTTTTCCATTTTATTGATTGATAATCGAACTGAATTAGAACCAAAATCAAGAACTACCAAATTTTTCAAACAAATCTCCTCCAACTTCATTCATCATTTGTCAGAACTACTTGAAATAATTAACACCAATTGCGGCTCTAACTTCACTTAAAGTCTGTTCTGCAACCGCATTAGCACGGGCGCTTCCTTCTTTTAGGATATCATACACGGCAGGAATGTCTTTAGCAAATTCTGCACGTCGTTCTCTTATTGGTCCGAATTTTGTCTCCAAAACCTCATTCAAATAACGTTTTATCTTAACGTCCCCTAATCCCCCAGCTTGGTATTCTTGTTTTAATTGTGCAACTTTTTCCTTATCTTTATCAAAGATATCCAAGTACGTGAACACCATATTGCCGTCAATCTTCCCTGGATCCTCCACATGAATATGAGTAGGATCTGTATACATCGACATGACCTTCTTCTTTAAAGTATCTGCATCATCTGAAAGGTAGATGCAGTTGTTTAATGACTTGCTCATTTTTGCGTTGCCATCCAATCCAGGCAATCTGCCAGCTCCCTTTTCAGGGAAAACTCCTTCTGGCTCAACAAGGACCTCTTGTCTATAAATGGTATTAAAACTTCTAACAATTTCACGTGCCTGTTCAATCATTGGTTCCTGGTCATCGCCGACTGGCACTAGATTTGCTTTGAAAGCCGTAATATCTGCTGCTTGACTCACTGGATAAACAAAAAAGCCTGCTGGTATGGAGCGCTCAAAATTCTTCTGCTGAATCTCTGCCTTCACGGTAGGATTTCGTTCCAAGCGAGAGACAGTCACTAAGTTGAGATAATAGGTTGTTAATTCAGCTAAAGCAGGAATTTGTGATTGTATAAAAATAGTTGATTTCGCTGGATCAATTCCAACAGCCAAGTAATCAAGCGCGACCTCGATTAATGACTTGCGGATTTTTTCTGGATCGCGTGCATTGTCTGTAAGTGCCTGCTGATCTGCAATCATGATAAAAGTATTGTAGTCGCCGGTATTTTGTAGTTTAACACGGTTTTTTAATGAGCCGATATAGTGCCCAATATGAAGCTTCCCCGTTGGTCGATCGCCAGTTAAAATTGTTTTTTTCATTGTCAAATTACTCCTTTCAAAATAAAAAATCCCATTGCTAAAAATAGCAATAGGACGTAATTAAGCGCGGTGCCACCTATCTTGCAGTATAAACTGCCTCTCATTACAACATATTTTATTAATTTTATATTCTCCCAGTCCAATTCGTTTGCTTTTGCATCTCTCAGCTAGATAATGCATCTCTGTTATAATCAAACTACTAACCTGATCATCGAATAGTTTCATTTTACCGCAAAGACTTTACTAAAGTCAAAAGCTTCTTACATTGTTGTCTCGTCTTGTTTGTGATAACATTATTCTCTACTAAAGAACAGAAAAGGAGATTCTATTGGATAAAGAAAGAAATTCCGAACAAAAAAGAGTTGATACCATTGTTGCTAAGATTGAGAGCTCACTCACAAAGACTCATCATGAATATAAAAAAGCACGTGCCGAACGTTCATCTGTTGAAAAAAACTATGTTCAGAATGCTAAGATCAATACTTTTGAAGTTGATGATCAAATGGAGACCAACGCTGAGGTACAGCAGCAAAAACAATTAGTTGCAAAAAATGTGGAAACCGAAAAAATTTTAAATAGACAAATTAGCCTCCTATCTGATTTGCGGAACTCACCTTATTTTGGTCGAATAGATATTCATGAAGATGGTGAGCCCTCTCCTGAAACACTTTATATTGGAACGTCTTCTTTCAATGATGAGCAGGGAAATTTTCTAATTTATGATTGGCGCGCACCTATTTCAAGTATCTACTACAACGGTACACTTGGAACTGTCAGCTATACTACCCCGATGGGCAAACAAAGAGCTCAACTTTTGAAAAAGAGACAGTTTAGAATTCAATCTGGGAAAATCACTAATATGTTCGATACCAACGAGACAGTTGGCGACGAACTTTTGCAGGAAATGCTAGGTGAGCAAAGCGATGAATATATGAATAATATCGTATCCACTATTCAAAAGGAACAAAATGATATCATTCGTGATACTACACACGACTTGTTAATTGTCCAAGGTGTTGCTGGCAGTGGTAAAACTTCTGCAATTTTGCAACGTATTGCATTCCTTCTATACCATAGCCGTGCTGACTTAAATGCAGAGCAAATCGTTTTGTTCTCACCCAATCTGCTGTTCAGTCACTATATTTCAGAGGTACTTCCTAGTTTAGGTGAACGGAATATGCGCCAAGTAACTCTTGCCGAATTCTTTGCCCAACGCTTTGAGGGATTAAAGGTTGAAACTCTCTTTGACAAATTCGAAAAAAAGAGTAAGACCTCTGATAACACTGAAATTACCATCAAAGAAGATACTGCTTTTATGCATAAAATCAAAGAATATGTAACGAGACTTGATAATTCACATCTTTTCTTTAATGATTTAATTCTTATTGATCAAGTGATTTTTTCAAGCTCCGAAATCAGACTGTTATATTCCAAGCTACCCGTAGCTCAGCCGCATTATTTGCGACACTTTGAACTTAAAAATATCCTTATTAAAGAACTAAAAAAGAAAATAAAGAAGGAACTAAATGCTCAATGGGTACTCAAAAAAATTGATAGCTTAACTGAAGAAGAATATTATTCGCTCCTAGGGGATTATCAAAGAGGCCGTTTTGAAGATATTGAAGCTGAGGTAACTTATCTTAGTAATAAAATTGTTAGCGCTAAGTTTGAACCAATCTACGAAGCAATCTACAATAATTACTTCATAGATATATATCATCAATATAACGACTTTTTGGAAAAAATATTACCAGATGATGTTGGAACATTCAATAATCAATTAGAATATCACCAAATTCGGCTCGCCGACTGTGCCCCGCTCTTATACCTGCGTGATCAAATAACTGGTGAAGGACAAAATCATTCAATTCAGCATCTTTTTATAGATGAAATGCAGGATTATTCGCTTGCGCAGATGTATTATTTGCATGCAGCCTTCCCAAATGCACACCTCACGCTTTTGGGTGATAGCGAACAAGCATTATTTCATGAGATTCAACCACCGCAGGAATTAATGGAATCACTTAGGCAAACAATTAACCCTAAAAAGGCTAGAATGATTGAACTGAATAAAAGCTATCGTTCAACTTTCGAAATTACTTCGTTTATGAAAGCATTACTACCTGATGGTGATAAGATTCAGGCTTTCACACGGTCAGGTTCATTACCAAAACTAGTACTAACCAATGAATCCGATGCTGTTGCAAAACTCTTATCAGAGGCACAATTGCTACTCAAAAAGAATGAAACAGTTGCTATAATTACAAAGGATATTGCAATGTGTAAAACATTATTGAGTTCTTGCAAGGCTAAAGATGCACCAACACTCATTACAAACAACGACCGCTCACTACCTAAGGGTCTTGTTCTCTTACCTATTTACTTAGCAAAAGGACTTGAGTTTGATGCAGTAATTGTTTTTGAGGTTTCCCAGAATAACTTTGCCGCTAATTCTTCTCGTGGAATTCTCTACACTATCTGTTCAAGAGCTATGCATGATTTAGTCTTAATTAGTGTTAAAGGAGTCTCAAATCTAATAACAACTATTCCTAGTGACCTCTTTGCCATTGAACAGGATATTACATTTAAGCAAAAATAGTTCTTTCATTATTATTAATTTAATTTTGCATTTACTTGTATATTCGATCATAAAAAATGCCCCATAATAATTAGATTTTTTGAGATCTAACTATTATGGGGCACTTCATTTGATGTCTGACTTTGAATTTCTCATAGCAAATTACTCACTGTGTTCGTAATTTAGAGTTAGTACTCAAATTTTTTCAACTTATTTCACATCCTAATCCAATTATATCTATCACTCTTCAGGTCTTGCATTTATTAATACGATATAATATACTATTTGAGTTAGTATTTATTGCCACTTTAGCTCAGCAGGTAGAGCACCACCATGGTAAGGTGGGGGTCACCGGTTCAAATCCGGTAAGTGGCTTATGTTTCTATATTTTAAAAGACTGCAATGGTTTGTTACATTAATGAGGTGCAACGATTTTGGAGCACTTCATACCGCAGTCTTTTTTTGTCTCTATTTGTATAAGTAACTTTTTAGAAAATTTATTTACTATTTTGAGAAGAGCTTCTCTTTTTATTATCGCTATGCCTGATATTATTAAATAATAAATATATCAAAAAGAATGGTGGCGTTAATAGAATGAAAACTTCTTTAAATAATAATAACACAATTGAACAAATCTTAAATATTAGAAGTGCTAACAGCAATGAAGATTTTCAAAAATTATTTTTACAATATCGCCCACTTGTTTTGAATTCAATTAATCGCTATCATTTTAGATTTTATGAAATAGACGATTTGTTGCAAGAGGCACGAATTGTTTGCTACCAGACAGTTTTGGCGTACAACATAGGTGGAAAAATTACATTTGGTAAATTTTATCAACAAAGTTTGCTGAATTGCTTTTGCAGTATCTTACGTAAAGAAAGTGCAACAAAACGTCAGGCAGATAAATTTGCTGAATCTTTTGAAAACATCTTAGAAACACAGGGTGAATACTACTCAAAATCTGCAGTCTCTCATATTTCGCCTGAAAATACAACTATTATTAATGAAGCCATCAACCGGCTACCTTCCTTACTTTCAGACTTTGAATATCATGTTTTTTCGTTGCTCTATTTTAAATATCAATCTCCGGAGGCAATTGCTATTTTACTTAAAGAACCACAAAATAAAGTTAATCGGGCGGTCAATCGTTGTAAAAATAAGTTGACTGAAGAGCTTTTTTAATTCTTTATTAAATACGTTTATTCACACAAAAAAAAGAACTGAGTCAAAAATAGATTTTTGACTCAGTTCTTTCTAATCTGCACGGCAACGACCTATCCTCGCAGGGGGCGATCCCCCAACTACTATCGGCGC